>JAQVPP010000035.1 GCA_028702045.1 Minisyncoccota bacterium | reverse complement strand
ATCAAGGCCCTGCACAAGATTTTAATCAGGGACAAAACTTTGGACAAGCTCCACAACAAGATTTTAATCAAGGCCCTGCACAAGATTTTAATCAGGGACAAAACTTTGGACAAGCTCCACAACAAGATTTTAATCCTTTAGCTAATCAAGGTGGTGGAAATAATTTTGATCAACAACCTGCAAATCAAGGAGATAATTTTTCTAATCCTTTTGCTGGGTTTGATACTCCTGCACAACCTAATCCAAATATGTCGCAACCTATGCAACAACCACAGCCTACTCCTGATATGAATACTGGATTTGATCCTAATGTATTTCAAGATGAAGAAGAAGAAAAGCCTAAAAAAAATAAAAGTTTATTACTAGTTTTATTACTTCTTATTGTTATTGCTGTTGGATTTGGTGCATATATTTATTTCTTTGTATTTAATGCGCCAAGTAAGGCTCCTGCGACAACACCTACAACTTCTATAACAACTACTACTAAATCACCTAAGCCATTTTTGAATTTAAATTCTGCTATTAGTTCTGATATGCAAATCAGTTTGCATAATTCCGATCTTGTTAAAGACCATATTCAGGAAAAGGCTTTGGAGAATCTAGAAGAGGCAGGGACAATAAAAATAATTGAACCTACTATTAAAAATCAATACTTAAATAATCTAGAGGTTCTCACATCTTTAGTTGATAATGTTCCGGAGAATCTTTTACAATCTCTTGGAGAACAATATATACTATATACATACTATGGAGAGGAGAGACCAACACTTGGGTTAATCTTATCTTTAAAACCAAACACAACAGAGATAGTTAGTAAAATAATGACAGAATGAGAAGATAGTGAGACATTGATTAAGTCTACTTCTAATTTGTGATTATTCTCAAATAAAACAACTAAGGAGAAGGTTTTTAAAAACACAGATGTTAATGGGGCTGTGGCAAGATGCTTTGGTTTTACTGAAAAAGAAGCAGAGCTTTGTTACTTAGTCTCTAATGACTACTTCATGATTACAACATCTCAAGCATCTATAACAAAAGCACATGTTGCTTTGTTTGGAGAAAGTACTTCTGCTGTTAATAATACTGTTGAGGGAGTAATGGAAGAGGTACCTGTTGTAGAAGCACCTGCTGAATAAAATTAATTAATTAACAACTCTTGTTTAAGAGTTGTTTTTTTGTTTTTTTTGTTTTTTTATGATATATTAATGTATGTTAATAAATAAAAACAAGTACTATGTTTACAAAATTATCTAAAAATGTTTTATATGTTTTTGCCATTATTATCTTGGTTGCTTTGGTTTTTTCTTTTTACTCCAAATCATTACCTGAGCAAAAAGATATTTCTTTAAATAAGTTTATGCAAATGACAAAAGAGAATTCTTTTGACAAAATTACTATTAGAGAAAATATATTGATGGCTGAAGTTGATGATGTTAAGTATGAAGCAAAGAATGGACTTAATGTTTCTTTCTATGAGTTACTTGAGTACTATGAGATTGATTCTGAAGATATATTAAATATTGATGTTGAGTATGCAGAGAGTGTAGATTGGATGAGTATATTATCTATAGGAGGAATGATTCTTTTACCTTTGCTTGTTTTGTTTTTCTTATTCAATACTATAGGGAAAAGTTTAAAAGGTAATTCTAAAGCTTTTACATTTGCTGATTCTAAAATTAGAAAGTACTTGCCTAATAAAAATAAAATTACTTTTAAAGATGTAGCTGGACTGCAAGAAGAAAAAGAAGAACTAATTGAGATAGTTAGTTTTTTGAAAAGTCCTGAGAAGTTTACCAATTTAGGAGCTAAGATACCAAAAGGAGTATTACTTATGGGAAGGCCAGGTACAGGTAAAACCTTGCTAGCTAGAGCCGTAGCAGGAGAAGCAGGAGTTCCTTTTTTCCATATCTCTGGTTCTGAATTTGTGGAGATGTTTGTTGGAGTAGGAGCATCAAGAGTTAGATCTGCTTTTGCTGAAGCTAAAAGATCTGCTCCTGCAATATTGTTTATCGACGAGATAGATGCAATAGGTAGATCACGTGGTACTGGACTAGGTGGAGGACAAGATGAAAGGGAACAAACCCTTAATCAAATTTTAGTAGAAATGGATGGATTTGATAAAAATACTAATTTAATTATTATTGCGGCAACTAATAGACCAGATGTTCTTGACTCTGCTTTATTACGCCCAGGTAGGTTTGATCGTAGAATTGTTTTACATACACCTGATATAAAGGAGCGTGAAGCAATTTTAAAAATACATGCTAGGAAGGTAAAGACAGTTAAAGATATAGACTATGTTAAGATAGCTGGCCGTACACCAGGATTCTCTGGAGCTGATCTGGAGAGTGTGATTAATGAAGGAGCCTTACTGGCTGCTAAAAATAACAAGAAACTTGTATCAGAGACTGACTTTTTAGAATCAATTGAGAAAGTTCTTTTAGGTCCTGAGAAGAGAAGCAAGGTTTTCTCTGAAAAGGAGAAAAACATAAAAGCATATCATGAAGCAGGGCACGCTATTGTGGCTAGTGCTTTAAAAGATACAGATCCTGTTAGAAAGATATCTATATTATCTAGAGGTATGGCAGGGGGATATACCTTACAAGTACCTGTAGAAGATAAGCACTTTAAGTCAAAAACTGAATTCTTAAATGAATTGATTGTTTTGTTTGGTGGATATGCAGCTGAAACAATAATCTTAGGAGAACCATCTACTGGATCATCTAATGATTTGGAAAAGGCTTCTGAGATGGCTAGAGAATTTATTACTGTATATGGTATGAGTGACTTAGGCCCTATATCATTTCATGAAGAGGAGAATGTATTTTTAGGTAAAAACATCTCTTCAAGAAAAACTTATTCTGAAGAATTTTCTTATTCTGTAGATAAGCTTATTGTACAGATGACCACAGAAGCACTTGAAAAAGCAAAGGATGTTTTGCAAAATAACAGAGAATTGCTTGAAAAAATAGCTAACAAATTACTTGAACAAGAGGTTATTGAGCAAGAAGAGTTTGATCTTATTTTAAAAGAAAATCCAGTTAAATAAAATTAAGGAGCTTTGGCTCCTTTTTTTTATTTTGTCTTGTATTTTTAAATATATTTTGATATATTAGTTTTATGTTAGTTGGTCGTGTAGCTCAGCTGGTTAGAGCGCAGGTCTTATAAACCTGAGGTCCTGGGTCCGAGTCCCAGCACGACCACTTTTTTATTTGCATTTTTTTTAAATTAGTATATATTTGATATATATTAATAAACATATATTATGAAATTACATTTTGGGTGTGGCTTTGATAAAAAAGAAGGTTATGTTAATTGTGATATATCACCTTTAGTACATCCTGATAAGATTGTAGATATTACCAAACCTTTACCTTTTGATGATAATAGTGTAGAAGAAATTATCATTTACCATATTCTGGAACATACTCATGAACCATTGAGCGTTTTACAAGAATTTTATAGGGTATGTAAAAATGATGCAATAATTAAGATACGTGTACCTTATTTTTCTAGCCAAGCTGCTTTTTCCATGCTAGATCATTATAGCTTCTTTACATATACATCTTTTGACTTGCTAGACCCTAATCATCAGTGCCATTGACAAGGAGTAGGGAAATTTAAAACTATATATAAAAAACTAAGGTGAAGAAAAATATTTATTTTATTTGAATGAATATTTAACTTACATCCCTTAGTTACTCGTATATATCAGGAAATATTTTGTTGAATTTTTCCTGCTAAAGAATTAGTTGTACACTTAAAAGTAATTAAGTAATTATTTTTTTAACATAAAGTATACGTGATAGTGATCTAATATAGGGCGCCTCTCTTCTACTAGAGTGAGGTGCTTTTTTAATATGTTTCTTATTTTGTGTAAAGGTAGTCCTTTTTTACCTATTTCTCAATAATGGTCTCCGTCATACTTTGGTTTTGTGAAAAATAATGGAATCCTTATCCTGAAGCCAAATATTTGTTTTTTGATTTTTCTTTTTCATGATGGAATCTTAATTACAAAATCAAAGGCAATAGATGGGTAGGGTAGAGAAATCAAAATATATTCTTTGCTTATATTTTTTAATTTT
>JAQVPP010000034.1 GCA_028702045.1 Minisyncoccota bacterium | reverse complement strand
CCTATATGCCCAGATTCTGCTTTGTAACATAATCGCAAAATCTCCTTCCTTATCTTTTTAGCTAATTGCTCAAAGTTTCTCATTTTAATAAATTTTGAATTTTATTAAACTTTTCTAAAGGATTTTTATCTTTAAAAATCATTGATCCAGAATAAATAAAATCAAGTTTTGCATCTTTAAATTTTAAAATATTCTCTTCATTTACTCCTCCATCCACACCAACTAATACATCACAATTAGTTGCATAGTAATTAATCAAATCAAAAACATTTTCTTTTATAGCTTGCCCACTACTTCCTGGGCTAACTCCCATAATAACTAAAAAATCAACACTCTTATTTATTTCTTTTTCCTCACAAACAAATAACCCAAACTCTACTCCATATTTTTTAGCTAAACCATAACAATAGTCATAGTCCTTAACTTCATCCATATCTACACACACCCTACTAGGATACAGTTTTAAATACTTTTCTAAATTTAAGTCAACATCCTTTATCATTAAATGAAATTCAATCAAATTAGAAAACTTAAACAATTTTAAAAAAAATAAATTAACATAGTTCTTTCTCTGGCAGTACTTCCCATCAAAAACATCTATCTGAAGTAATATAGATTTTTTCCTAAAAACTCATAAATTTTTCAAAAACTCTACTAGATTATTTGCATTAACTGCTGGGATTAAAACCATAATATTTTTTTAAAATTTTCTTTTTCTATATCCTTTATCATATCTCTCCTCTTTGCATACTTCCCTCCCAAAGACTCTGATTCTAAAAAAGTTTTAACAATAGTCCAACTAAACTGTGGAGAACTTATCTCACTACCCAGACATAGTACATTGATATCATTATGCTCGCATGCTTGTTTGCACATAAGTGAAGTTACACAAAGTGATGCCCTAACATCGCAAAACTTATTACAAACTATTGTTCCTCCAGACCCATTCCCGCATATAAATATACCTTTATCATTTTTTCCTATCTTTTTAGCTAACTTTTTAGCATAAACAACATAATCATCATCCTTATCATACTCAGAAGGACCTAAATCCATAACATTAAAATTAGAATTTTCAAAAAATTCCAAAAGCTTCTCTTTCAAAGCAAACCCTTTATGATCTGATGCGATATATATCATATTCTTTTGTTTACATATATATTAAGTATACCAAAGTTTTTAAAAAAAAGTAAAGGAAAAAAATACAATTTCCCTTTACTTTAATTAAAAAAGTTTAACAACTTATTCCACAAACTACTATTCACCAGTTCAGACAAGTTTTTCTTAGCTACTTTATGAACATTGTTTTTTCATACTATAGTCTTACTCGTGGAAAAGAACCATAAAAACCAGCTGCATATTTTGCAGAAAAGTTTTGATCACTTCTTTTTCCTTCTATATCACACAACCTTTTAACAACACTTTTATCTTTTATTTTATCAACAATAAAATTTTGATGCATATCCAAATAATTCATAACGCTATTATCATGCATGGTAAATATTAATTGAGCAGTTCCCTTCTCATTAGCATCAATAAAGCAATCAACCAATTGAGCCAATAATTCAGAGTGTAAAAAAGCATCTATTTCATCTAAAATAATTACCGAGTTGTTCCTAAGCCCTAAAATAATATCCCCTAACATTAAAAGTAAATGTCTTGTGCCAGTAGATTCATACTTAAACCCTATCTCCTTATCTTCATAATCATGCTTTGTATATATATGTAACATATTTTCTACAACTTTATCTTTTTCAATCCTAAACCCAGTAACACCTGTATCCAATCTAATTAACAACTCCTCTACTTGCTGTTTCAACTCTTTATCTCTTAAATAGTTCATATATTTAACAAACTCAATCTCACTTGTATATTTCTCTCCTTTTTCATTTATATTAGCTACAAAAGAAGCAAAGAAATTAAAAATATCTGATAAATGGTTCAATCCTTCATATCTAGAATTAACAAAAGAGATAAAGGATCTATTCTCATGTAAATTTACTTTATTATCATCTGTTATACCTCCTATGCCTTGCCTTAACTTAACTACCTTATTCCCCTCACGTATAAATATATTTTTTTTATTTTTCCCATCTTCTTTAAAATACAAATTCTCTTCTACAACTTTATTATTTAACAAAGTAAAATCATAAAAATAAATAATATCATTAATTTCAAATTCTATTTCAAAATAAGAAGTTTCCTTATTATTAAAAAATGTCCTGTATGGCAAATCTTTATTTTTATTCACATCAAAAAAACAAACAAAATAACTTAAAAAAGATAATACTCTAGAAATATTTGTCTTACCAGAAGCATTTTTGCCAATAAACCCAGCCACCTTAGATACCTGATCTCCACTAAAAGAGTTAAAATAACTATATGATTGTTTTTTATGAGCAATAAAATTAATTTCCTGCTTTCCTTTAAAAGAGTAAAAGTTTGAAAATATTATTTTACGTATCATAGTTTTATTTTACTTTATTACAATAAATATATCATAATAAGCCCAAAAAGTCAACTTTGATACAAATTTTCGTATCAACTCTTAATTTTACCCCCAATATCTACCTAATTTTCTAATATACATTATTTATAGGAGAACCTTCATTTAGCACTGATATAATATTATCCATCCCCATCTTTAGCATCATCTCTTTGGCTTCGCTACTATGTGCAGCTATATGAGGAGTCAGAACAACATTTTCCAAAGAATAAAATTCAGAATTTACTTCTTTTTCGTTTTCAAAAACATCCAATCCTGCACCAGCTATTCTTTTCTCTTTTAAAAACTCAATCAACACTCCCTCATCAATCACTCCTCCCCTGGAAGTATTGATTAAAAATGAATCACTACTCATTAAACTCAAAACATCTCTATTAATTATATGTCTTGTATTATTATTTAATGGCAAATTAATTGAAACAAATCTACAGGTTTTAAAAATTTCATCAAACTCCATATATTTAGCCCCCATCTCTTCCATCTCAGGCTTCCTGTCCTTGTCATAATAATATACATCCATGTTAAATCCATTTTGTAACATCTTAAACACTAAAGAACCTATATTCCCCAGCCCTATTATTCCTACTTTATCACGACTGATCTCATTACCCTCTAGTAGCTCAAACTCAAACCCTTTGCACAATCCTTTTCTCATAAACCTATCTCCTTCACTTATCCTATGAGATATATCAAGCATCAGGCCAACAGTATGTTCAGCTACTGATAGAGAATTAGAACCTGGTGCATTAGTTACAAAGATTCCCTTCTCTTTTGCATATTCTACATCAATATGATCAAAACCAACAGAGCATGTAGAAATAACTTTTAGATTAGCACACCTATCAATCAAATCTTTATCAATCTTATTGCCTACCAAACATATTATTCCATCTACTAGGGAAAAATCTATTTCCTGTACATCCTCTACTTTTTCAAAAAAAACTAAATCAAAATCAGCTTGTATTAATTTTTTCAAATTCTTACCAATACATAATATCATAATATATATTTATTATTTATTAACTTTTATTACACCAAACACTCCATCATATCCAGACCTTTTCTCAACCTTACCTTCTCTTGCTTTAACTATATCACAACATATGTCATAATGCTCATCACCTACACAATCTTCCTCTTTTAAATTCAATAAAATATTAAACTCATTTTCATACCTAGATATTAGATCATCATACACTTTTTTCACCTTTTTTGTATTCACCCCACAACTAAAGTGATTTGCTATTATCTCTTTTAGAGGAATTAGGTTAATATATGGTACCTTACCTTGAAAATCATTTTCATCTTGATTAGATAAATCCATCACCCTACTTAACACTCCTACTGTTAGCTTCTTCTTGCACACTGGACATATATTATCATTTTTCCTACTCTCTTTAGGATGTAAGCATACATCGCAATCCCTATGGCCATCATAATGATACTTACCTTCTTCTGGATAAAACTCTATTGTTTTCACAAACCCATCTCTAGTTAAAAAACATTTTTTTATCGCATCATAGCTCAATTCGCAATCAAGCATATTAGCCTCTCTGCCCAACTTCTCAAACGAGTGTGCATCAGAGTTAGAAATCAACGTAACCCCATTTAG
>JAQVPP010000011.1 GCA_028702045.1 Minisyncoccota bacterium | reverse complement strand
AAAAATATAGGTTTAGGACAACTTGTAGTTCTAATTGACATGTTGATTCTGCAGGAGTAACAGAAAATAACAAATGATATTTTTTAACTTTTACTTATGATGGTATAATTTTAAAAATTTTCATTGATGGAGATTTAGACAATACGGCCTCAGGGGGAGGAGATATTTTATCTGGTTCAGATAAATTGTATTTGGGTAATTTGTTCCCTACATCAATATATTTTTTTACTGGACAATTGGGTAATTTAAAAATATATAGTAAAGTTTTATCTGATCAAGAAATCCAACAAATATACAATCAAGAAAAAAGTAAATATAACTAATCTTGTTGTTATTTATTTGTTTTTTTGATATATTTAATACATACCAAAATAAACAATAAATTATGTATATACAAGAATTAAAGGATAAATTTAATCATTTATACAACCATTATTTTGAACAATTAAAGACCATTAGGACTAATAAAATATCTCCAGCTTTATTGGATAATATTCTAGTAGACGCTTATGGATCAAAGCAAAAAATAAACACACTAGCTAACATCTCAGTCCAATTACCTAATATTTTAATATTAGAAATCTGAGATTTTAGTATAGTCAATGATGTAGTTAAATCTTTAGAAACATCAAACCTAAACATACCAGTACAAAAAGAACAAAATAAAATTAAATTAATATTTCCTCCTGTTACAGAAGAAAGAAGAATGGAACTTTTAAAAATAGTCAATCAAGAAAAAGAAAAAGCTAATATTAATTTAAAACAACTTCGTGATGAAATGATGAAATTAATTTCTAAAGATTTTAAAGATAAGACTATTTCCGAAGATGATAAGTTTAAGTATGAAAAAGAAGTACAAAAGGAAATAGACAATTTCAAGCAAGAAATTGAAGATTTATCAGAAAAAAAGAATAAAGAAATAAAAACAATATAATGCTTTATTTTATATTAATCATAATTACCTTAATCTTTACTCATGAGCTAGGTCATTTCCTAGCAAGTAAGATGTTTAATGTCAAAGTAGAGGAGTTTGGTATAGGTTTCCCTCCTAGAATTTTTAAATTCAAAAAAGGAGAAACAGTTTATTCACTAAACCTAATTCCTTTAGGAGGATTTTGTAAAATACTAGGAGAAAATGAAAATATTGACAACTCTAGAAGTTTCTCAACCCAACCAGCATATAAAAAAATAATTATATTATTAGCTGGAGTAGCTTTTAACTTTCTTTTTGCTATCATCCTTTACTCAATTCTATTTTCAATAGGATTACCATCTCTTACAGATTTTAATTCACAAGATATTTACCAATTATCTAATATTGCCCCCAAGGAGCAATTTATCCAAATCAATAAAGTCCAAGATAACTCTATTGCTAAAGATCTAGGATTTAAGGTAAATGACAAGATTCTATCATTTAACAACAGAACTGATTTTGCAGAATTTAGCACTTTTTTAAAAGAAAATAAAAATCAAGAAATAACTTTAAATTTGGAAAACAAAGATATCACTTTTACCAACCCAGACACCCTTGGTATATATTACACAGGAGTAAATATATATCAATCTAGTTTTTTTCAATCAATTATAAACTCATTTAAGGTTTGTAAACAGACAATAGTCTTAATGTTTAGCCTACTTGGCAAATTATTCACTTCTATTTTCTCAACTCAAATTAACACAGGAGTAGCTGGACCAATAGGTATCATATCTATTACCCAATCTATTGCTAACTTAGGATTCATTTATGTTTTAAGTTTTGCTGCCTATTTATCAATTAATTTAGGTTTTGTAAACTTAATTCCTATCAGTATATTAGATGGAGGTAGAGTATTGATGATTCTAATTGAAAAGATTTTTAATAAAAAAATACTAAACAAAATAAATAATCTTGTTAATTATCTTGGTATTGGATTTTTAGGAGTTTTGATGATAATAATTACAATCAAAGATATATTAAAAATATTTAAATAAATAATATGAAACAAACAGATCTTTTTTTAAAAACAAAAAAACAAGCCCTAAAGGATGATACCTCTCTAAATAGTCAATTACTATATAGAGCAGGATATATAGACAAAACTATGGCAGGTGCTTATGCGCTCCTTCCCCTTGGCTTACAATTACATAATAATATTTGCAACATAATCAGAAAAGAGATAAATTTATTAAATGCTCAAGAATTAAAACTAAACATCCTTACTCCAAAAGAAAATTGAGTCAAAACAGATAGGTGAGATAATTTTGATGCTTTATTCAGATTCAAATCATCTTATGGATCATCTTTTGCTCTTGGTGCAACTCACGAGGAAATAATCACTCCATTAGCTAAAGATTTTATCAAATCATACAAGGACCTACCTTTTGCTCTTTATCAAATACAAACCAAATTAAGAGATGAAGCTCGTCCAAAAGGAGGTATGCTTAGATTACGAGAATTCACTATGAAGGATTTATACAGTTTTCATGAAAACAGACAAGACCTTGATAAATATTACGAAAAAGTAAAAAAAGCATATCTAAAAATATTCAAACAACTAAAACTAAAAGTTTATGCAGTAGAGGCCTCAGGAGAAACATTTTCCAATTTATCTCATGAGTTCTTAACACCTCTTGAAATAGGAGAAGATGAAATTTTAGTTTGTGAAAAAGATGAAACACACTTTTGTAAAAAATCAGATCATGGAGAAATACAAACATGCCCTGTATGTAAGTCAAATATTAAAAAAATAAAAGTTGCTGAACTAGCTCATATTTTTAAACTTGAAACAAAGTTTTCTAAAGCTTTTGATGTCAATTATCTAGACAAACAAGGAAAACAGAACCTAGTATATATGGGTTGTTATGGAATAGGTATATCTAGAATAATAGGTATATTAGCCGAGAAGTTTGCTGATGATAAAGGATTATCTTTCCCAAATTCAGTTGCTCCTTTTTCAATACACCTAGTTCCTTTATACACAAAAGAAGCTAAAGTTAATAAAAAAATTCAAGATCAGATTTTAAAAATATATGACAAATTAGTTAAGTCAAACATCTCTGTCCTATATGATAATAGAGAAGTATCCAACAGTATCAAACTAGTAGAAAGTGATCTAATTGGCATACCATACAGAATAGTTATTTCAGAAAAAACCCTAGAAAACAATTCTTTTGAATTTAAAGAAAGAAATAAAAAAACAGCCAAAATAATACCTTTAAAAAACTTTAATGAAAAATTAATTAAATAATCATGAAATCAAAATTTACTTTTTTCAAAAATTTTAAAAAAAATCTTAACCAAGGTCTAGCCGTAGACCTAGGTAGTAGTAAAATTATTGTCTATCTAGACAAAAAGGGTATTATTTTTGAAGAAAAATCTATTGTTGCAGTTAATAACAAAACAAAACAAATAATCGCTATAGGTAAAGAAGCGCAAGAGATGTTAGGCAAAACTCCATCATATATATCAATAATAGAACCCCTTGAAAAAGGAGTTATCTCTAATTTTGAAATTGCAGAAAAATTATTAAGATATATATTATCAGACATTAAAGAAAAACATAACTTATCCAGCCTTTTCTTTACTCCTAATATTATTGTAGGGGTAAATGCTAATTCTACAGAAGTTCAGTTGCGTGCAGCTATAGACATGTTGCGCAATGCAGGTGGAAAAAATATATATCTAATAGAAAAACCACTTGCTATAGCTATAGGTTGTGGATTACTACTAACAGAAGCCAAAGGCCATCTTATAGTAGATATAGGTGCAGGTATTACAGAAGTTTCTGTTGTTTCTTTAGGTGGTATTGTTATTTCAAAAAATACTACTGTGGCAGGACATAAATTTAATCAAGACATTATCCAATATATTAAAAGTAAATTTAAATTAGCCATAGGTGTCCAAACAGCCGAAGAAATTAAAATCAAAATTGGTAATGCTATGGACTTAAATAAAGAAGAAACTATGACAATCAAGGGTAGGGACTTAATCACTGGTCTACCTAAGGAAATCAAAATCTCTTCAGACGAGGCAAGGGAAGCTTTGCTTGAGTCACTTGATGTAATTATCCAGACAATTAAAAATGTTATTGAACTTACTCCTCCAGAACTAATTTCAGATATTATTGATAAAGGTATTTTAGTTACAGGAGAATCTAGCAAGTTAAAGGGAGTAAAGGAACTAATTGAAAAACACACTGGACTAAAAGTAAATCTAATAGATAATCCTAAAAACAGCGTAATCAAAGGAGAAGGATCTGTTTTAGAGAATTTCCAAGTCATGAAAACATATTTATTAAATGAAAATGGTAATACATCATGATAATAACTAATAATAGAAAAACTCATAAAAAAAACAACTTTTTCACAATTATTATTATTTGTATTGTGATTTTTTCACTTTGGTTTATTATTTCATTTAAAAAAGCTAAATTATCAAGTCTTGAGGAAGCTAGTTTATTTTTAGTAAATACCACGCAGCCTATCCAAAAAATAATCAACAGTCCAATCAAAGCCTTTTCAGATTTATTTTCTTTTTTCCACATCAGAAAAAATTATTATCTTTTAAAAGAAAAAGAAATTCTCTTTACTCAAGATGTAGCTAAAATAGAAGAATTAAAAAATGAAAATGATCTTTTACTTAATACTTTAAACATTAAAAAATCAGATACCAATTATTTATTTGCCAAGGCTTTAAAAACAGGTACAGATAAATATACTTTTTTAATCAATAAAGGAAAGAATCACAATGTCAAATTATCTACTAATGTTGTTATCCAGGATAATATATTAATTGGTAAAGTTATAGAAGTATATAAAAACTCTGCTCTTGTTGAGTCTATCTATAGCCCTAATATTAGCATAGGAGTAATCAATACATTTAACAATCAAGTTGGTTTGTTAAAAAAGGATTCTCTGGGCAACCTTATTATTACCCTTTATTCTGAAGATGAATATTTTAAACAAGGAGACATTATCAAAACCTCTTTAGAAAATACTGACTTTGTCCAAGGACTATTAATTGGCAAAGTTTCTCAAATAAAAATAGAATCAACTTATCAGAATATTATTATTGAACCATTTTTTAAATTCGCTAACTTATCCAATGTTATGTTAATTATAGAATAATGAAAAATTTATTATTTTTTCTCACATTTTGTTTTCTAGCCTTAGTCTTTTTTGCTAATTTTACTTTTTTAACTAATATATTTTTAATATATATAATTATTCTTTTATTCCAAAGAAAAAAAATTAATCTTTTATTTATATTACTTAGTGCACTTTTTTTAGATCTCCTTACCTTTAATGCAATCAACTATAATTTCTTGTTCTTCAGCTCTTTAGTTTTTCTTGATTATTTTTTACAAAAATACATCCACTACGACTCAATCACTTGTCAAATATTAATTGGAGAATTTATTATTTTAATCTATACTTTACTTAAAGGAATTCTGTTGTTTATCAATACTAGCCTAATTAATATAAATTTAATTTACTTTTTCATCTATACATCTTTAGTATTTATCCCTTTAATATATTTTTTAAACAAAAACATATTTAAAAATGAATAATCTAGACTTTGAAGAAATATTACTTGATAGTACTGTTCAAAATAAAAATTACGAACAGCTTAATACCCCCATATCACTTAAGAGGACAATCTTGTTCTTTACTATTCTTGGAGTATTGCTTTTAATTTTATTTTTTAGAGTTTTTTATTTACAAACATTTAAAGGTAGTGCATATTATGCACTTAGTGAGCAAAATAGACTAAGATATATACCTATCAGAGCTCCTCGTGGAGTTATCTACGACAGATATGGCAATATATTAGTTAATAACAAAGTATCCTTATCATTAATGTATTTTCCCCAAGAATTTAAAGATAATGATAACAAAGAAGAAATTCTAAACGAAATTGCTCAAATCTTTAATTTAGATGTTAACAAAATTAAAAACTCTATCAAAAATACAGACCTATCCATAGATCCAATTCTTTTAAAAACAAATATTTCTTTAAAAGAAGCTCGAGACTTTGAGTCACTTAGCTCTGTTCCTAAGCATGGTTTTCAATTAATAGAGGACTACACCAGGGAATATATACACGATGAAGCTTTTTCTCATATCATAGGCTACACAGGAAAAATGAATACTGATGAAATAAAGAATAATCCAGACTATTTAATTTCAGATATTATAGGTAAAGCAGGCATAGAAGCATATTATGAAAAATACCTACATGGTAAATCAGGAAAACAATTTTTAGAAATTGATGCTAGTATTAATGTTAACCCAGATATTGGGTCATCTAAACCTATTAGTGGTAATGATGTTTATTTAACCATAGACAAGGATCTCCAAATTGTCACATATAATGCTCTAATTGAAGCCATAGATAAACTAAATATTAAAAAGGGAGGTGCTCTTGCTATTAATCCTCAAACTGGAGAAATACTATCCATGGTCTCTATTCCTTCATACAACATAAATATACTTTCTCAAGGCAAACCTGCAGATAAAATTCAAGCCATGTTCCAAAGTCAAGATATGCCATTTATGAACAGAATCATCAGTGGGCTATATGCACCAGGATCAACTATAAAGCCTCTTATGGCTATGGCCGCACTAAATGAAAAATCAATAAATCCTAAACAAACCTATTACTTTGGTAAACAACTTGTTGTTCCTAATATATATGATCCAGATAACCCATCTATCTTCAGAGACTGGAAGGATCAAGGAGTAGTAGACATGGAAACATCTTTAGCTTATTCATGTAATATATACTTCTATGCAATAGGTGGAGGATATGAAGAGAAAAATATAGAAGGAATAGGTAGTCAAAAAATTAAAGAATATTGAAAAAAGTTCCACTTAGGCTCTAGCTTAGGTATTGATCTTTTTGGAGAAAAAGATGGAGTACTGCCAGATAAAAAATGAAAACAAGAAAATAAAAATGAACCTTGATATTTAGGAGATACATACAACATATCTATTGGCCAAGGAGATCTATTAGTTACTCCAATACAAATAGCTTATTACATGGCCTCTATTGCTAATGATGGAGAAATATTAAAACCATTTTTATCTAATAAAATAATCAATGAGTCCAATGGTATAGCTTTTTCGCAATCAAAACAAGTTTTAAGTAAATTAAATTTCAAGCAAAATGATTTTAATATTGTGAACAATGGCATGCGTAAAGTAATCACCATGGGATCAGCTGGTATGCTACAAAGTATAGATATGAAAGTAGCTGGCAAAACAGGTACTCCTCAAATTGCAGCTGGTACTAAAACCAATGCCTTTTTTGTTTCTTTCGCCCCATACGAAAATCCAGAAATTCTTCTTTTGATTATGTTAGAAGAACCCCCAGAAGGTTCTATTACTACCATCCCTATAGCAGATACTATATTACGCTGATATGAGGAAAATAGATTTAACAAAAAATAATTTTTATGCTACAGTTAATATATACAAATTAAACACTTATTATGACTAATATTATATCCCATATTATTAATCCTAATATACTAAAATTTATTATCATTTTAGCTGGTTCTTTTTTGATCCTATATCTTATCAAAGTATTTGTTGTTAAGCAATTAGTTAAGTTATTCAAAAAAACCAAAAATGATTACGATGATTTATTAATTAGGTTAATTAGCAAAATACATGCTTTTGCCTATCTTGCTATTGCTTTGTTTATAGCTACTAAATACTCTAATTTTACAGAAATAGAGTTTATCACTTCCAAATTAATTTTAATCTTTGCCTTCTATTATGGAATAGTTTTTTCTTTAGAAATTTTGAAATTCTTTATTGATAAAAAGAAAACTCCTGATAACAAACACTCTATTACTTTAATCCATAAAGTGCTTAATGTTGTTATTTGATTATTTGCCCTACTTTTCCTTTTACAAAACTTTGGGGTAAATATCACATCATTAATCACAGGACTTGGTATAGCTGGTGTGGCCTTTGCTTTTGCTATTCAAAATATACTTGAGGATATTTTTGCCTATTTCACTATTCATTTTGACAAACCATTTAAAATAGGTGATTTTATTAATGTTGGAGATGATTTTGGTACTGTTAAGAAAATTGGCCTAAAGTCTACAAGAATTGAAAATCTTTTAGGAGATGAGATTGTTTTTTCTAATAGAGAACTTACAGAGGCTAGAGTTCATAATTATAAAAAGATGGAAAAAAGAAGAAACTCTGTAACTATAGGAGTAGAGTATAGTACTAGTTTTGACAAATTAGAAGAAATTAAAAAAATCTTAAAAGACATTACTAAAGAAATAAAAGATATAGAACTATATGCAATAACTTTTGATAAACTAAATAGTTTTTCCCTTGATTTTAAAATTACCTACTATGTATTAAATGGTGACTATATTAGACATCTAGAAATTCAAGAAACAATTAATTTTCAAGTAGTTAAGGCTTTCAGAGAAAAAGGTATTAACTTTGCTTTTCCTTCTCAAACAATTTATTTACAAAAATAATTTTTAAATTATCACGACACAAACTCTCCTTCAAGAATCAAGGAGAGTGTTTTGTTTACCAATATATTGCAGAAGCATCCTACACATACCTTGTCTGACTTAAACTTAATTATTTTTCCAAAAGAAGTTTTGCCTAAACAGTTATTTCCTTTTTTCTCAAAAACAATAACCCTATATTCTTGATTTAGATATTTTTTATTATTTTCTAAATTAATTTCTTTTAAAGTTTTATTTAGATCGTGTCACCTTCTTTTTTTCTCAAAAAAAGAAACATCATCTTTTAAATTTTCACTTGCATAGGTACCTTTTCTAGAAGAATATTGAGCTAAATAGATAATGTCAAATTTCATATCTTTAATAAACTCTTTTGTCTGTAAATAATCTTCTTTACTTTCTCCACAAAACCCAACAATAATATCAGTAGATATACACAGGTCTTTTATTTCTTGTTTTGCCTTTTTCACAATATCAATATACTTATCTATAGTATATGGCCTATTCATATCCCTTAGTACTTTATCTGATCCTGACTGAACAGGCAAGTGGAGAAGTGGAGTAATGTGCTTACCATTTTTCATCACACTAATTATATCCAAAGTAAAGTCTTTTGGATGAGAGCTAGAGAAGTTTAGTCAATAATCACCTGGAATATTATCTATTTCACGCAAAAGATCTGCAAAAGAGTATTTTTCATTTTTATATGAGTTTACATTTTGTCCAATTAGTCATATCTCCTTAAATCCTTTCTGTATAGCTAGTTTTGCTTCTTGTATTATTTCTTCTGCATCTCTAGATCTCTCTCTACCCCTAGTATATGGGACCACACAATATGAGCAAAAATTATTACACCCAGTCATTATAGGGATATATGCTACATAGTCATTAAAAAATCTAGGTTTTATACTAAAATAATCCCCTATATCTATTTCATTTTTATTTGATATTAGTTTTGGTAGTTTTTTTAAATCATTAATATTAAACAAAAAATCAACTTTTTTCTCTAATATTTTTTTATCACTATCCAGTATACACCCAGTTACTCCTACTTGTATATCTTTTATTTTTTTGAGTTTTTTAACCTTCTGCACAATGCCATATACTCTATCAAAAGCTTGTTGTCTTACAGAGCATATATTAACAATCACTATGTCTGCCTTACTTAGATCATTTGTTTTTAAAAACCCAAGCGACTCAAGTACTGTAGCCACTCTTTCTGAATCATTCACATTCATTTGGCAGCCAAAGGTTACTATGTTATAATATTTCATAAATAATATTTATTATGGATTTAAAAGAATTAAATTGGTTAATTAAAGAAAAGTACAAGACTAATATTAACCTAAACAATTTTATCAAAGATTTTAAAAAACTTCAAAAAAATATCCCCCTAGACTATGTTATAGGGGAGACTGATTTTTTAAATTGCAAAATTAATTTAAAATACAAACCCCTCATTCCCAGAGTAGAGACCATATGATATATGGAAAAAGAAACAAATTTCCTTAAACAATATTTTAAAAATAAAATAGAGATTCTTGACATTTTTTCAGGATCAGGCTGTATGGGAATATATGCAAATAAGATACTAAACAGTAATATTACTTTTTCAGATATTAAAAATACTTTTTTAAAACAAATTAAACTTAATTGTATGATTAATAACATACATAACTATACAATAATTAAGTCCAATATTTTTAAAAAAATCAATAAACAATATAACCTTATTTTAGCTAATCCTCCATATGTACCTAAAAAAGATCTAATTCAAAAATCTGTTCTACAATATGAACCAAGCATTGCCTTATTTGGAAAGGGAAAGGATGGATTAGGTATTATTTCTATTTTTCTAAAAAACCTAAACTCTCATTTAAAAAATAATGGTATATGTATTTTAGAATTTCACCCAAACCAAAAAGAAAAAATACAAGATATATTAGATCAATCAAATTTTAAATATATTTTTAAAAAAGACCAATATCTCAGAGATAGGTATGTATTAATTTTTAAAAAATAAAAAGAGGGCATGTCATGGCATGCCCTCTACTTTTTTTCTGATCTTTACGATAGAGGCCTGGGATAAATTTCTCCCATGTCCTCCTTCGGCAAAATTTTCCCAACAATTTTGAAGAGATTTAAACTCTTCAATTGTTGTAATAGTATCTGCCTTGTGTGAAAAATATTCTACACACAAAGCATTAAATTCATTTATAGACCAACATAACATAAATTCTTCGTTAAGTCGATCTATGTATCCAAATTTTTCGTATTTAAAAATATGAAATAAAAAATCTTTTTTAATACGAAAAATCATATTTTTTACGTCTTTTGGTATTTCCATACCAGAATATACCTTTTTAATAATTTCATTAAAACCTTTTTTGTTGTTAAAATCTATGCATTGCATAGATTTTAACAGCGTCATGTTATATAATGCTTTTTCATACTGCATTAATAACATGCCAACAAAGGTATGTTTATCTTCATCAGCAATTTCATTTAATTTAACAAAATCTAAAGCTTTGCTAATTTTCCAGAAATAATCTGAAAAATTAGCATTATACAGAAAAACAATCTTTTTCAATAATCTATCCATCTAAAACCTCCTTAGGTTTATTCTTAGGTTTATTTTTTAATTTTAAATATACAATTAACTATCTTCATAATAACACATTTTTTAAAAAATAGCCAATATACCGCATAACCTATTGACATACATATCTTTATATGATAGTATAGTAGTGAAAGTTAAGATATAAGATTTATCTTTTATCTTGCTTTCACTTTGAGAAGTCGCATTTTTTGCGACTTTTCTTTTTTATAAAAAAACTATTGACAACCATAAAATAAAGTGATAAGATAGTAATGATATACTTTTGTAAGTACTATCAATATCACTGGGGGAAAGCGTGCTTTGCACGCTTTCCCTTTTTTTCACTAAAACCTATTGACATACATATCTTTATATGATAGTATAGTAGTGAAAGTTAAGATATAAGATTTATCTTTTATCTTACTTTCACTTTGAGAAGTCGCATTTTTTGCGACTTTTCTTTTTACCAAAAAAAACAGACCCTTGTGGTCTGTTTTTATTTTATCTATTTTTCAATTAACTCAATTACATAATTAACTCTTTGTGGAGAAGTCACTGTTTTTGCTCCCACACTTTCATCATATGCTGGTAAAAATGATTGCCCAACTATATTAAAGTCTTCCATCCACAATACAGTTAAAGGAAAGTGTGTCTGATAATTTCAAAAGGTTTTAACTTCTTTTTCCTCAAAGACAAATAGCATTCCATCATAATCATCAGGTACATCTTTTATTTCAGATAATCCTTTGCGATGTTGATCAGGACTATTAGCTACTTTTAGATTATATTTAATACCTTGATTCTCATATACAAATCATTGATTGTCATGCATCTTTGACTCTATCTTATATATCCCAAAAGAAATATATCCGAGCAAAACAACCACCGAAAAACAAAATATTAATAATGTTGTTATAAATGTTGATCTGGACATTTTTTTAATTTAATCTTTTTAAACCTATTATTTTTTTTATTTCCTCAACCTTTTTATTTGAAAGAAATAGGGAATATTCAAGACCGCTATCCAATACTGAATTTAGATATTCTTTATCATCAATAATACTATAATACTTATTTTGTATTTTGTCCAATCTATTTCATACAATATCAATTAAATCTTTTTTAAAATCTTGATAACTTAAGTTTTCATACTTTTTCTCAATCTCAGAAATTTCTATTTCTCCAATACTAGAATATATTTGCATTAAGTTAGATACTCCTGGTTTATTTGCTTCATCATACTTTATCTTGTTCTCACCATCAGTTACTGCTCTTGATATCTTACTAATTACATCTTCTTTTTTATCTAGCAAGAAAATAATTCCTTTCTCATTATTATCTGATTTACTCATTTTCTTACTAGGATCACTAAGTAACTTTACCTTAGATCCTACTTTATTAATTAACGGACTAGGTGATTTAAACCCTTGTTGTCCATATATAGAATTAAATCTATCCACCATATCTCTAGCTAATTCTAGATGTTGTTTTTGGTCAATCCCAACAGGCACATAGGCACAATCATAAAGTAATATATCTGCTGCCATTAAAATAGGGTAGTTAAATAAACCATTAGTCACATTATGTTTTTGGTACTGATCTTTGAACTGTGTCATCCTTTTGACTTGTCCATAACCAATATAGTTTTGCAATATTCAAGATAAAAATGCATGATCAGAATTTTCTGACTGCAACATTATATGGGCCTTAAGTGGATCAATGCCACATGCAATAAACATAGCCAATACATGATATATATTTTCTTGTAAATTATCTTTTACTTTTACTGGATCTGTTAGTGCGTGTAAGTCTACAACTGAAAAAATACAATCATATTCATATTGTAATTTTTCTCAATTTAGCAAAATACCTATATAATGACCTAAGTGTAATTTGCCAGTTGGCTTTACTCCTGAAAATATTCTTCCTTTGCTTTCCATATTTTTATTTTATTATTATTTTAATTATATCAAACCTTTTTTAAAATCTCAATTCAATTTTATCCTAATTGAACTTTTTTCTTTATTTTGATAAAATATATGTATATATAACAAAAA
This sequence comes from Minisyncoccota bacterium, assembly GCA_028702045.1. Taxonomy (GTDB): domain Bacteria; phylum Patescibacteriota; class Minisyncoccia; order UBA6257; family JAKLIH01; genus JAQVPP01. The sequence goes on along the minus strand of JAQVPP010000011.1, from coordinate 3,297 downwards.
TAAAATTAAAAAATATGGAACCAAAACAATTTAATTTTAAAGCTCAAGAAACTTTAGAAAAAGCCCAAAAAATATTAATCCAATACAAGCACAAAGAACTACGATCTCTTCATTTACTTTTAGCTATTCTAGAAGAATCTGATACTGTGTTACATATTGCCCTAGATGAACAAGAAATAGATCTTGAGACTGTTATATTAAATGTAAAATATAAATTAGTTACATATCCAACCTCTACTACAATTAGCAAACATGGCATTCTTCTTTCTCAAGAAATGTTAAATATTTTAGAAAAAACTGAAAAAATATGTAACAACAGTAATGAGGAAATGATGTCTATAGAACATATGATACTAGCTATCCTTTCCACCAACTGTTTAGCTAAAGAAATTTTAAACTCACACAAAATCACAACCAAAGAAATAGAAAAAGTACTCAATGATTTTAAAGAATCAATTGATAATAAAACAGGTAACGTGTCATACAAAATAATAGAAAAATATTGCATCAATATTACTGACCAAGCTAGGAAAAATAAACTTGATCCATTAATTGGTAGGCAAGATGAGCTTAATCATATTATGCAAATCTTATCTAGAAGGACCAAAAATAATCCAGTTCTTTTAGGTGAACCAGGAGTAGGTAAGACTGCTCTTGCCGAAGGATTAGCCCAACAAATAGTCTCAAACAATGTGCCCAACAATCTAAAGAACAAAGAAATAGTTTCTCTTGATATAGGATCTATGATAGCAGGAACAAAGTTCAGAGGAGAATTTGAGGAAAGACTAAAAAACTTAATTAAAGAAATAACCCAAACAGATAAGTATATTGTATTCATTGATGAGCTTCATACTATAGTAGGAGCAGGTGCTACAGAAGGATCTGTAGATGCTTCTAATATACTTAAGCCAGCCCTAGCCAGAGGTGATATCAAGGTTTTAGGTGCAACCACATACAAGGATTACAAGCACTCTATCGAAAAGGACCCTGCTCTAGAAAGACGCTTCCAGCCAGTATATATAGAAGAACCTACACAAGAAGACGCACTTACTATATTAAGGGGCTTAAAACCTAAATATGAGGCTTTCCACGGGGTTAAAATCACAGATGAAGCACTAAAAGAGGCCATTTTCTTATCTACCAGATACATTTCTGATAGGTTCTTGCCAGACAAAGCAATTGACTTAATTGATGAAGCTGCTTCTCACTTAAAGCTTCAAATTAACTCTACTCCTTCAGAAATAGCCGAAATCCAAAAACAAATCAAAACCCTAGAAATAGAAAGAGAAGCTTTAAAAAAAGAAGAGAATAAAAAATCAAAACAAAGACTAGTTGAAATAGACAAAGATCTCCAAGAATATAAAAAACAAGAAAAAAATCTTTCTTCAGTATGACAAAAAGAAAAACAAGCAGTAGATAAGATTCACGAACTAAAGCAAGATTTAGAAAAAGCTCAATTAGACCTATCTAACTACGAGAGACAAACAGAGCTTGAGAAAGTTGCTGAGTTAACCTATGGAAAAATACCACAACTTGAAAAAGAAATTAAAAAGCTTGAAAAAGAACAAAAACAAAGAACCACTAATGAATTCATCAAGGAACTTGTCACCTCTCAAGACATAGCCAAAATAGTTTCCAAATGAACTAACATCCCAGTAGACAAAATGTTACAAGATGAAAAAACCAAATTAATGAAACTAGAGGATATTTTATCAAAAAGAGTTGTTGGTCAAAAGGAAGCCATCTCTTCAGTCTCCAGAGCTATACGCAGATCAAGAGCAGGTATATCTAGTGAAGATAAGCCAATTGGATCATTTATTTTCTTAGGACCAACTGGAGTAGGCAAGACAGAACTTGCTAAAACTTTAGCTCAATATATGTTCAATGACGAGAAATCACTAATCAGACTAGATATGTCTGAATATATGGAGCGTCACACAGTTTCTAAATTAATAGGATCTCCTCCTGGATATGTAGGATATGAAGAAGGAGGACAACTTACTGAAATAATCAGACACAAACCTTATTCATTAATTTTATTTGATGAAATAGAAAAAGCACATCCAGAAGTGTTCAATATTCTATTACAAATTTTAGATAATGGGAGACTAACAGATAGTAAGGGGAGAACTGTTAATTTCAAGAACACAATTATTATCTTAACTTCTAATATTGGATCAGAAGAATTAATTAAAAGCTCTATAGGTTTTAATGGATCAGATAAAGATAAGATGGAAAAAATAGAAGATAAAATAAGAGATTCTCTTAAAAATTATTTTAAACCTGAATTTTTAAATAGACTTGATGAAATTATAATTTTCCACCAATTAAAAGAAAAAGAGCTTCTTCAAATTGTCTCTATACAGCTTGAAAAAGTCCAAGAAAGACTCAAAAAACAAAACATTAAGTTAAATACAACAACCAAAGCTAAAAAATGATTAGTTAAAACAGGATTTAATCCAGAATATGGAGCAAGACCTCTTGTTAGAATAATTCAAAAACATATTCTCGATCCTTTAGCAGATATGATAATTAAAGAAGAAATTTCTAATAAAGCAACTGTACATATTGATGAAGAAAACAATAAATTAATCTTTAAAGTTAAATAATGACAAATAAAAAAATACTTACACATATTATAAATTTATCAATTCTTTTTTCATTGATATATATTTTATTACTCAACAGTATTTCTTTTTTTGTTTTTTTACCAATCATTTTAATATACATATTTATTTGAAAACTACTTTTTGGACTTGCCTGACATAATTTCTTTATTTTATTAAGTTTTAGTTTTTTAATATTTTTATTTTTCTTTATCTTTGCCCTTACTCCTTTTATATATGTTTTCTTAATTTTAATTTTTAATATATTATTTATTTTAAAAGTATTATTTTTAAGAGAAAAAGATGTTTCATTATATATTTTAATTAGAAATATGTTTTTAGCTTTTATTATTTTTATAACATCTCTTAGCCTCTATTCTTTATACTATATATATAACACAAACATCCTTATTGTTTTTACTCTTTTAATTATTTCATATATACCCTTACTTTATTATAAAGAATTAATTGATAAAACTTTTTTAAAAAAATCAGAAAAATTTTTATTTATTTTTTGTCTATTTCAAATTTCTTTTTTGTTATTCTTTTCCACATCAAATTTAGTTATTTTCCCAATACTAAACACTATATGATTTATTTACTTATTTAACATTTTAATTGATATAAAAGAAAATACATTAAACTTAAAAACTTTTTCTACAATATTGTTTTTATCAGCTTTATTTTTATT
>JAQVPP010000033.1 GCA_028702045.1 Minisyncoccota bacterium | reverse complement strand
CTTTAAAAGAACATAATTGCATTATTGTTTCTAACGGGCAAGTAATTGAAATGAGAGGTGCTAATGTACAAGCTACTCAAAAATTTGTTCCTGCTTCTTATATCATGGTAGATGGTTTAGGTATAGGTGATGTAGGAGAGGTAATTATGAATGACAGAGCAATCCTTGCAGATGACGGTATCTTTATTTGTAATATACTTATGTATAAAAATACAAACAAAGTTAAGCTAATTGAAGTTGTTTCTCGTGGATTTATTGTCATGAAAGAATCCAGAGATCTTATTGAAGAAGCCAAAAAGGAAATCAATAAAATAATTGAAATAGAAATCAATAATGGATCTAAGCCAACAGATACAGAGTTTAAGAAAAATATTAAAAATAAAATAGCTACTTTCTTAGTCAGAAAGACTGAAAGAAATCCTATGGTAGTTACTCTTATTACTCTTATATAACAAAAACACTCCCGCGCGGGAGTGTTTTTAATTGTGCCCCCAGCAGGACTCGAACCTGCGACCATTTGCTTAAGAGGCAACTGCTCTACCAACTGAGCTATGGGGGCTTTTCAACATATTTATATTAGCAAATTTTTTATTTTTTTTCAATAACTTTTAATTTGAATATATTTATTTTTATGGTATAATACAAATAGTTACTGTAAATTAACATATACAAGGAGAGTAAGATGAGCAATAATGAAGAAAGAGTTTTGAATGAGATAATAAAAAAGATTTTAAATTGTGAAAATGTGGACAAGAAGTACTTAAATGAATATATAAGTGTTTCGGCAATATCTCAAGATTTAAAAATTTCTCAAGAAAAAATACGAGAGAATTTAAAAAATCTTGAATATTCTCAAGATTTTAAAAATGCCAAATGGCAAAAAAATCAATCAATCAATTATCTATTATGGCATATATATAATGCAATCCCTCAAATAGAGCCATTAATTTTAAATATTTTTCTACCAGAAACCAAAACAGAGGTTAGAAAAAGAATAAAAGAAAGTTTTATAACCAATGATTGGGTTGAGAGCTGGATTGCGCATATGTTTTATAAAAACACCTCGCTGTTTTCAGAAAAAGAGAAAAAAGAAATTTTTTCTGACTTAGTAGAATTTTTAGAGGCTAGTTTAGTTGAGGATTCTCTGGGTGGTTCTGTGATGAATTTTACCACACTAGAAAGATTTATAAGGGTATATATATTTGCCGAAATATTTATTTATCCATCAGAAGATCCAGTTATTATACCCCAAATAAAAAAATGGTTAAAACAAATAGAAAAACTATTAATTCGTGAAATTAAAAGGGGTAACAACAATTCCATGGTGGATATTTTTAAAAAGAAAATTGGAAAATTTAAATTTTTAGATTATTTATCATGGCCAGAATTTTTTACAAGAGGTGTAGGGGGTAGTTATCCTGAAGATCCTTATTCTTTTCCTTATGAATTAAATAGAATAAGATCAATGTTAGGGGAAAGAACATGGCTTTAAATTAATTTATGAATATAATAAAAACAGCACTGTTAATGCAGTGCTGTTTTTTAATTGTACCCCCAGCAGGATTCGAACCTGCAACCTTGTGGGCCGAAACCACACACTCTATCCAGTTGAGCTACGGGGGTCTATTTTAGTTTTTTCCCATGAAACTTATCATATGTATCTTTTAGTTTTCTATCAGTTAAGTGGGTATATATTTGAGTTGTGGCTATAGTAGAGTGTCCAAGCATATCTTGTACAGATCTTATATCAGCTCCATTTTGGAGCAAGTCAGTAGCAAAGCAGTGTCGCAATGTATGAGGTACTACTTTTTTAGTAATACCAGCTTTTGTTTTGTAATGATGAACAATTCTCTCTATCGTTCTAGAGGTGAGTCTCTGGAAGTTTCTATCTTTTTTGCTCTTAGGTATATTTACAAATAAAGCTTCTTCTATATCTGATCTTGCCTCAAATCATTTTTTTAAATGAATCTTAGCTCTTTCAGAAATAAAGACAAGTCTTATCTTATTACCTTTACCTTTTACAGGAAACTCATTTGTATTAAAATTAATAGAGTCTCTGTTTAAGTTACAAAGTTCTGACACACGCAGTCCTGTAGAGAACAGTACTTCTATTATAGCCTTATCTCGTATTCCCTTTAGGGTATTTGTATCAGGAGCTTGTAGTAATTTTAAAAGTTCTTGTTCATTTATTAAATTTATTTCTCTACCACCAAGTTTTGGTAAATCTACTTTTTCAGCAGCCATAACTTCTATATCTCTTCTATTTAGATATTTTAAAAAATTTCTCAACGCAACTATATAGAAGCTTTGAGTTTTTTTAGATCTAGTTCTATTAGGTTCTATTTTTTCTCTATTTAAAAATAATCTATAATTTTTTATAGAATCAAAATTTAAATCTTTTGCAAATAGTTTTGAGCTAGGCTTACCAGTATAATCTTCAAGAAAGTAGAGAAGGTGATTTAGATACCTTTCATAATTTTCTCTAGTTTTTATACTCCTATTTTTCTCAATCTCAATAAAATTTAAATAATCTTCTAGTAATGTTTTTAAATTATTCATAAATATATATTAATGTCGCACATTATTATTATATATTATTTTATTAAAATTGTAAATTAATTATGTAAATATATATTTGATTAATTTTTTTTAATTTGTTAAATTTAATATAAAATCAATAAAAAATATATATGCAAAATAAAAAAATACAAAAAAATACATTACCAATAGTTTTTGAAAATAAAAAAATACGTCGAGTTTGGCATGATGAGCAATGGTATTTTGTCATTTCTGATATTGTAAAAATCCTTTCAGAATCTAAAGATGTAAAGCAATATATTAAAAAGATGCGTATGCGAGATCCTGATCTTTTTGTCAACTGGGGTACAATTTGTACCCCCCTTGAGGTAATTTCAAAAGATGGGAAAAAACGCCTAGAAAATATGTCTAGTTTAACGGGTATTTTTCGTATTATACAATCTATTTCATCACCAAAAGCAGAGCCTTTTAAGCAGTGGTTGGCCAAGGTTGGACAAGAAAGAATAGAAGAAATAAATAATCCAGAAACTGCCTTAAATCGTTCTCGTGAATATTGGAAAAAACAAGGAAGGGGTGATAAATGGATACAACAAAGAATGATGGGCCAAGAAACACATAATAAATTAACTGATTATTGGAAATCAGCAGGGGTTGAACAAGGGGAAGAATATGCTATTTTGACAAATATTATTCATGAAGAGTGGAGTGGTCTTTCTGTAAAGAAACATAAGGAGTTAAAAAATTTAGAAAAAACAAATAATCTACGCGATCATATGTCTGATGCAGAACTAATATTTACAGCTCTAGCTGAGCTTTCTACAAGGCAAATTGCAGAATCAGAACAAGCTAAAGGACTGGAAGATAATAAAATCCCAGCAAAAAGGGGTGGAAAAATTGCTAAAGATGCCAGAGTCGCACTTGAAGAAAAGACAGGAGAAAAAGTTATAACAAAAAATAATTTTTTACAAGATAATAAAAGTATCAATAAATTAAATGATAAATAAGTAATGTGAAAATCCTAAATAAAACAATAGTAATTACAAGAGTAAGTGGTGGAACAGGAAAAGAGATAACAAAAACCTTGACCATATAAAACAATAAATTAATTTTAATTGCTAGAAATAAACAAATTATGACATTTCTATTTGTGATTAAAATTGTAAAATCAAATAAATCTGATATACTATTATTAAGTAAAATTAATTCAAAAAAAATGACACAACTAAAATATACTCGACTTCCAGATAAAAAAGAAGCCAAAGAAATACATGAAAAAGAAGCCAAAAGAAATATCCCCACAAGTAAAATAAACACAAACTTTTTTAAATATGACTACATTATAGATTTAGCTAAATATTTTAATATAGACTATAGTTTTTTTACCAATACATACACACAAGAAGATATGAAAAACAAAGAAGTTTTGCAAAACGCAGAAGTTTTTATTAATGATTTTAAAAATATATTAATAAATAGACAAATTACAAAACAAGATAAAGAAATACTAGATCGTGTATATGATTATTTATCAGAAGAAGATGAGTTACAAAAATCAGACCTTATTTTTGTTTTCGGTGCAAAAACTTCGCTTCTTAGGATGCAAAAAGCCATAGAGGTATATAAAAATAAATATGCAAATAAAATAATGATAAGTGGAAAGGGGCCAAACTATGAAAAAGATATTACCCTTACAGAAGCAGAAGAGTATGCAAATATAGCTTTAGAAAATAATATACCAGAACAAGACCTTATTTTAGAAAAACAAGCTATTACTATGGTAGATAACGCAAAGCGATCACTAAACTTATTAGAAGAACAAAATATATCACATAAATCAATTATTTTGATTAATTCACCATTTTCTCAAAGAAGAGGATAGGACCAAAAATAGCTTTGTTGTTTTCTATAAATTTTTGAGAGTTTAAAACATCAGAAACATTTGGACCAACTGCTTTTTCTAGTTTAGGAA
>JAQVPP010000010.1 GCA_028702045.1 Minisyncoccota bacterium | reverse complement strand
CCTAGATGATGATATTTTTGATTTAGTATAGTATACTTTTCAAAAAATGTATGATGATTGTCTAATTTATAAATACAAGCGTATTGGTAATTACTGTCCTAAGCATCGCACAACTTTATCTGATCTAGAAGTAAAGTATATAGAACAAGATACATATTTTTATTATATAAAATATATAGACACTCAAAGTGATGACTTTTTAACAATAGCAACTACCAGACCAGAAACCATTCCTGGAGATTTAGCTGTTGCTGTTAACCCAGACGACCCAAAACTAAAACACTGGATAGGTAAAAATGTGCATGAGCCATTTTCTAAAAGAGAAATTCCAGTAGTAGGTGATAGTGCAGCTCTTATAGATTTTGGTACAGGAGCACTAAAGATTACTCCAAGCCATTCAGCTGTAGATTTTGAAGTAGGTGCACGACACAACCTAGGTCAAAGACAAATCATTAACCTAGATAACAAGTTAAATGAATTAGCTGGAAGTCTAGAAGGATTTAAACCAATAGAGGCCAGAGAAAAAATCATCCAAATATTAAAAGATAATGGTACATATATAAAAGAAGAGAAAATAAAAAATCAACTTAGTGTTTGCTATAAATGCGAAACACCTATAGAGCCACTTGTTATGAATCAATGGTTCGTAGATGTACATAAGAAAATTCCAAACATTAACCTTTCTTTACAAGAATTGGCCTTAAAAACAATCAAGGATAAAGAAATAGAAATAGTTCCAAACAGATATGAAAAAATATATTTCCACTGAATAGAGAATTTACAAGACTGGAATATCTCAAGGCAAATATATTGGGGTATTCCTATACCAATATGATATTGTGATAATCCTAGCTGTCCTCCTATTGTATCTAAAACACAGCCAGCACAATGCCCACACTGTGGTTCAAATAAATTAACACAAGAAACAGATGTATTTGATACTTGGTTTTCTTCAGGACAATGACCATATACAACCCTTAAAACCACAAATACATTTGATGAGTTTTATCCAACAAGTATTATGGAAACAGGCAATGATATCTTATTTTTCTGGGTAGCTAGAATGATCATGTTTTCTAAATATATGACAGGTACAATTCCATTTAAGCAAGTATTATTACATGGACTAGTCAGAGATGAGCATGGACAAAAGATGTCCAAGTCAAAAGGCAACACAAAAGACCCTATAGAAATAATAGATACATATGGTGCAGATGTTCTCAGATTCTCTTTGGTCATGGGCACTACCTTAGGTGAAGACATGTCTTTTTCTCAGGATAGACTAAAAGGTGCACGTAATTTTATTAATAAAGTATATAACGCATCTAAGTTTGTACTATATAATATACAAGATTTTGATTTCCAAAAACCAAATCTTGATAAAAAGTATACTATATATATAGAAGAGACTAAGGAATTGATAAAGCATGAACGAGAAAACTTGGACAACCTAAACATTCCTATTGCCCTAGAAAATATATACAAGTATTTCTGATTCACTTTTGCAGACAAAATAATAGAGGATTTAAAAAATGATCTACAAGATGAAAAACTAAAACCTCAAGCTCAATATACACTATATGTAATTTTAAAAGACCTAATCTTTATCTTACATCCATTTATTCCATTTGTCACAGAGTATATTTACGAGCTTCTTTCTAAAGATAATCAACAATTAATTACAGAAAGATTTTAAAAAGACACTTAAGTGTCTTTTTTTAATTTATCCTTGTTTTTTATTTTTAAACCTAGTATACTTATATATATTAAAAAATAAAAAAATGATTACAACTATCTGATTAAGTTTTATTGCAGTTATTCCTTTGATTATTTGATTAGTCTTTTTTTGATTGAGAGATTATAAACAAAAAGAGCCTGCTTTTTGAATTGTGCTCACTATACTGCTTGGTGGAGTTTCTGCTTTTTTAGCTCTATATGTCCAAACAGGATTTCATTCTTTATTCCCAGTCCTAGCGTCTAAGATTTATGCTATAGATTTATTTGGCCTATCCATTGTCTCTATACTAGAAGAAGGCTTTAAGTTTTTAGTAGTTTTTATTGTCTTTAAGCTTAACAAGGATTTTGATGAGCCAATTGATTTTATGATATATATGATATTTTCAGCTATAGGCTTTGCTACTATTGAGAACTTGGTTGCAGTCCTTGCTCCTAATACTCTTATTATAGAAGGTATACAGATTAGTTTAATGAGAATGATAACTGCAGACCTGCTACATATTATCGCTTCAGGTATGATAGGTTTTTTCTGGGCCTTATCATTTGTCAAAAGGAGAGTTATTTATTTATATACAGGTATTGTGACATCTATGATTTATCATACTATATATAACCTCATACTAACAGTTTCAAACTATAGTTATTTGTTATTTAACTTGTTATTTATAATTGTAAGTGCTATAATTATAATATCTTTATTTACTAAAGTGTCTGAATTTAAAATAAATTTTAAAAAATTGGATTATGAAACAAGATAAAAAATGACCTGACCCTCAAGACGAAGGGAAACTTCCAATAGATGTTTATGAAACAGATAAAGAATTTGTAATACGCACAGTACTTGCTGGAGTAAAACAAGAAGATTTAGACATATCAATAGTTGATAATATAGTAACCATTTCTGGAAATAGAATAGATCCAGTTCAAGACGCACAGTTTACTAAAAAGGAAATTTTCTGAGGCCCATTCAAAAGAACCTGTACATTACCTGCAGATGTTGATCCAGATAAGTCTGATGCAACATTAAACAATAAAGGTATGCTTCTTCTTAGTTTTCCTAAAATCTCAAAATAACAAAAAAGGAACAAATTAATTTGTTCCTTTTTTAATACATACTATTCAATATGCAAGCCTTTTATAAAAGAAGAAAATCTTTGCTCTAGGTTTGGTCACTTACTCAAACTAGAATCAATATTAGCAAGTCTTTGTGCTTCTTTTTGGATTTGGGCAAGTAGTTTTAAATCTTTAAGTGATGACATGGCCAAGTCTGGTATACCTGATTGCTGTAAGCCAAAGAATTGTCCAGGCCCTCTCGTAGCTAAATCTATCTCAGCTAATTTAAATCCATTATTATACTCTACTAAAGCTTTTAGTCTATCTCTTGTATTTTTTGCATAAGACTCAGACATCAAGAAACAAAAAGATTGATCAACGCCTCTACCTACTCTTCCTCTAAACTGATGTAATTGAGCAAGTCCGAATCTTTCAGCTCCCTCTATTACCATAGTAGTAGCATTTGGCACATCTACACCAACCTCTATTACAGATGTAGCTACTAATATATTTATTTTATTTTCAGAAAAGTCTCTCATAGTTTTTTCTTTTTCTATTGGTTTCATTTTTCCATGTAGCATAGCTACAGAGTATTTAGAAAATATAGAACTAATTCTTTCATATTCTTTTTTAACAGACGCCACATCTTTCATTAACAGATTTTTGAAAGACTCATTTTCTTCACTAGGTTCAACTCTTGGACAAATAATAAACACTTGTTTCTTTTTCAAAATTTGCTTTTCAATAAAATCAAATAATTGAGTCTCATATCTTTTAGAAACTACTCTTGTCTTAATAGGTTTCCTGCCTTGTGGTAACTCATCCAAAATAGATAAATTCAAGTCTCCATATACAGCTAAAGCTAAAGTTCTAGGTATAGGGGTGGCTGTCATAGATAGTAGATGAGGAACTAGTTTGTCATTAGTTAGTAATTGTTTTCTCTGCTTTACTCCAAACCTATGTTGCTCATCAATAATAACTAGTCCTAATTTTGAAAAAGAAATATCTTTTTGAATTAAGGATTGTGTCCCAATTATAAAATAATTATTACCTTTTTCTATCTCATGCTTTAAAGCATCTTTTGATATTTTTCCCTCAAGATTTCCATCTTTTATCTGTATACTATCAGATGTAAATAATGCTAGTTTAATATCAAAATTTTTAAACAACTTTTTAGCTGTTAAAAAATGTTGTTTTGCTAAAACTTCAGTTGGGGCCATAAAAGCTGCTTGATAATTATCAGAGCAAACAATAAGCCCAGCACTCATGGCCACAAGAGTTTTACCACTACCTACATCTCCCTCAAGCAATCTATTCATTGGACTCTTTGATTTTAGATCTTTTAAAATTTCATTAATCGAATTATTTTGTGCATCAGTTAAAATAAAAGGTAAAGTTTTTTTAAAAGAAGCCAAAAGATTATCATCCACTGAAATTAATGGGCTAGGTATTTTTAAATTTTCTTTTTTTAATTGCAACATATGTATTTGTACAAGTAACATCTCTTCAAAAATAAATCTCTTCTTAGCCACTTCACTTTTTTCTATTGTTTCAGGGAAATGCATTTGATAAATACTATCTTGTACATTTTCCAAATTATATAATTTTAAAGTTTCGTCTGGCAAGGTTTCTTTTAGTAAATATGAGTAATCATTTAGTGCCATCTTTACATATGACCTAATCATTTTAGAACTAAGTCCTGGCTTTTCAGAATATACAGGAACTAATCTTCCCGTATGCTTAAGCTCATTAAAATCAACATCCATGTCCTCAGAAGAAATAATCTCATATGAGGGACTCTGGAATTCCATCCTAGTTTTAGTCTTCATCTTTAAGTTGCCAGACAATGATACCGTATTACCCACCTTAATTGTTCGTAATACAAATGGGTTATTAAATCAAATAATACTTACCTTACCTGTCTCATCTTCGCCAACTGCATTAATTAATATCATTTTCTTTCTAGGACTCCTATAGCTTTTGATATTAGTAATATTTACCACAGCACTAGCCTTATCATAATATAATAAATCTTTTACCTTTACCACATCAGTAAAGTCTTGATATCTAAAAGGAAAGTAATACAAAAGATCTCTTATAGTATATATACCTAAAGAGTTAAACTTTTCTTCTTTAGCAGGCCCTAGCTTGTATAAAGAAGTAATGGAATCATCTAAACTTTTTTCTTTTATTTCTTTCATATATTTAGAATATCACAAAAAAAATAAAATTAAAATTAGTTGCATAAAAATATATATATGGTATATTTAATATACAGACAGTTTTCTCATAGTTGACCTCAGGGAGGGAATCATTCCCTCCCTAAAAACCTATTTTAAAAAATAGGTTTTTCTTTACAAAAATATTTAAAAATGATAGTATATGAATAAATAAATAAAAGGAGCGGTTCTCCTGATAGCCCCCTCTCTTTACCAAGTCAGAGTGGGGGCTTTTCTTTTTTAAAAAAATATGGTATAATAAAATTGCAATCCACAAGGATTGCAATATAGCCTCCTTAAGTATGATTACCTCCCTACATCACACGATCTAGGGAGGTTTTTTATTGTGTCCCTGACAGGACTCGAACCTGTAACCTACAGCTTAGAAGGCTGTCGCTCTATCCAGTTGAGCTACAGGGACATTAATATCTTAAGATTATCACAAAATCATGTGAAAATCAAGAAAACACTTTTACTTAATTTGAAACAATTTTAAAAAAATGATAAAATAAAAATATATAAGTAATCAAAATGAAAAAAAGTTTTAAAATATTAAAGTTAGTAATTTTAGCAATTATCTTGCTTTGTTTGATTATTTTTTGCTTCAAGTACAATAAGGAAGTAAAGATATTTTCTAGTATATCTAAAATAGTAAATCTACAAAGAGAAACTCCAGATAAAAATATATTACTCTTAGGCATGGCAGGACAAGAAACAAACGGTGGATTACTCACTGATGCTATTATGGTAGCTAATATTAATTTTGATGATAGTAAAATAAACTTGATATCTATTCCTAGGGACCTACTTGTCCAAGATCCTAAAACAAATCAATTTTTCAAATTAAATTATGTATATTTTAATGAAAATGTATACAATCAAGATTTCAACAATACCAAGAATATCAAAATCAAGGCAGAACAAATAATAGGATTAGAGATTAGTAATACCGTAGTTGTAGACCTAGATGGATTTAGATATTTCATAGATTCTTTAGGAGGAATAGATATAGTATTATCAGAAGCAGTATATGATCCAAACTTAAAAAATCCTTTAGACCCAACCAAACCTTTCTATTTACCCAAAGGTGATAATCATCTTGACGGCAAAACAGCAGCTAAGTTTATAAGAACAAGGTATGTTCAAGATGGAGATATAACCAGAGGTTCTCATCAGCAATTATTGCTTCAAGCAGTTTTTGATAAAGTTAAGCAAGATCTCTCTTTGCCAAACTTAATGAAAATATATAACAGCTGAAAAGGATATATGTTTACAGACATGTCTGTAAACGATATTATCAATTATGCTAAACTAGCTAGAGACTTTAACTCAAATAATATCAAAAATATAACTCTCAATTTTGATAAAGAGCATAGCTTGCTCGAGTCAAAACTAGATCCAACATATGGATACATTTTAGTTCCCAAGGAAGGTATAGAAAATTATAAAGCAATACAATATTATGTTTTTCAATCTATTTCAAAAAAATAACAAAACAATTATCTTTGGCCTAGGCAATAAAGATAAGGAATATGAGAAAACTCCTCATAATATAGGAAAGGAGTTTTTAATATATTTTCAAGAAAAAGAATCTTTCCCTGCTTTTTCTTTAAATAAAAATATTAATGGGTATATTTCTCAAAAAGATAATATTATTTTAGTAATACCTAATACATATATGAATGTGTCAGGTATATGTGTAGCTAAAGCAATTAAATATTTCAAAACTAAAAAAGAAAATATTATTGTCATCCACGATGATGCCGATCTTTTCATTCCTAATTTTAAAATATCAAACACACAATCAGCAGGACACAAAGGAATAGAATCTATTTTTAAAAATTTAAAATTTAAAGATTTTTACAGAATAAGGATAGGAGTAAGAAAAGAATACCAAAGAGAAAAAGCTCTTGATTTAGTTTTAAAGAAATTCACTACAGAAAACTATACAGAAGTAGTTAATAATTTTGATAACATTTATTCTAAAATAAAAGAACTAATATAATAGGGGTTAGTGGCATTAGCCACCAACCCCTTCTATGGTATTTGAGAAAGGAGAAGGTACTTATATATATTATATCAAAACATAAATAAAAAGCAAGTAAGTTTAACAATATATACTGTGCATAACTTGTGCATAACTTATAGCTATTGAATAATAAAATAAAATTTGGTATAGTTTTTGTATATATTTTTATTCGGGATGTGGTGTAAAGGCTAACATGTATGCTTTGGGAGCATAAGACTCCGGGTTCGAGTCCCGGCATCCCGACAACAGCACTCTTATGAGTGTTTTTTTATTTGATTTGAAAAAATTTCTTTTATTATATATACTATATATATTAAAATATTATTATGACAAACAAAATAGAACAACCAGATGATATTGGTAAACAAAATAAGGGTAAAAAAGTATATACAAGAGAAGATTTAGAGCAAATATTACTACAAGATGGTTTTCAGGGAGAAACTACAGAAAAAAACCTTTATCTTATTGATAAATTAAAACAAGAAAATCAAAAAATTGATTTTTTAATTAATCCCCAGGATGGTTTTTTGGATACAATAGTATTAAATGAAGCAGAAGAGATCAATTCTTTTTCTAACGAACAAAAGCAAAAACCAGAACAACAAGAACAAAAACCAGAACAAAAACAAGAACAAAAACCAGAACAAAAACCAGAACAAAAACAAGAACAAAAACCAGAACAAAAACCAGAACAAAAACAAAAAGATTCTAAGAAGAAAAAAACCAATAACCAAAAACCTTCTACAGACAAGCCAAAACAAGAATCACGTAAGCAATTTTTAAAAGGATATGAAAAAATTCATGGAGGACTTATTCTAGAAGAAGGGGTAGATAAAAAAGGTAATAAGGTATATAAAATTAGAGGAGTTGATAAAATAACCCTCAACAGAGAATATCTTGATTTTTTAACCAATTTAGTAGGACTAAAGGATAAAAACCTCAGCTTAAAAGAGAGACAATTAAAATTAAAAGATTTATTACTAAATAAAAAAGGCAAGAAAAATCAATATGAAGTTAATGATAATGAAGTAGTCTTTACTCCTGAAGATAAGAATCAAAAAATAATTGAAACAGGGATACAAATTAATGAAGGAGCAGCAGAGGTTTTGAGGAAAATAGGCAAAAAAAGAAGTGATGTTATAAATAAAAAATATGCAATTGACTTTAAGGATATTGATGAATATCTTAAAAAACCACAAGAACAAAGAACATTAAGGGAAAAATTATTATTTGATCAATATTATCCAAACAAACAAGCTCAAATAGAGCAAATAGCTAACTTGCCTAAGAAAAAGAGAGAAACAAGGCTTGAGGAAAGAGCAAGAAAGCTACAAGAAATTATTGATTGTTTAGACCAGGTAGCCTATACCCTTTCAGATAAAAAAGATAGACAAGACACTCAGGAAAAAATAAACCAATATAAAAAAGAATTAGCAGATTTGCAGCAGGAAATAAAAATTAAAGAAGCAGAGCTATATAAAAATATAAACAAACATCAACTAGACCAAACAGAAGATATCCAGTTTACTCCAGGAAAAGGATCTCTTACTTGCCCAAACCTAGGATATATATTTTCTCAATACCAAGAGCCTGGAATTAAAGAAAAAGTATTCTCCTTTAATGCTAAACTAAAACAAAAGGAAAAAGAAACAGTTTTTTCTAAACAAGACTGGGAGGTTTTAGTAAGTTGTTGTAAAGGATCTACGCAAAAAGAACAAGAAGATTTGTGCATACAGAGGTTAACTAAAAGAGCTAAACTAACTCAAGACCACAGTAATTTAAAATATAAGATTGTAAAATATCCAGAAGGCAAAGTAGCCTTGAGAATAATCTCTCCAAAAAATGGAGTAAATATATACACCTCTTTAAAAATAACTCCAGAAGTAGCTGAATATTTTAAAAATAAAGATAAATTATTAGAGAAATTAACAAAACCAGAGGAATTAGCAGAATGATCCAAAGATAAATTATCTCAACTATTTAGGCCTATTCCAGAGGAAGTGGAAAATACAGAAGTAGAGAAGCCAGATAAAGATAATCAAAAAGCAGATAAACAAAAAAAAGATTCTGAAAAGAAAAAAACCAGCCATCCATATTACCCATCAGATAAAATGGACTTACTTAATCACCACTTCAAAGCAGGTAAGATCAAAAAACCTACACAATATACCGATATGGGTACAGTAGGATTTCACTCTAATCAATATAAAAAACCTACTTTCATGGGTAAAGTATATACTTGATTTAAAGATTTTTGGTATTTTTACAAAAACGGATTTAGAGGATCTAAGAAGTAATCATTAATAACCTAAGTACTTTCGTATTACTTAGGTTTTTAATTGCTAAAATAATATTATTTTGGTATATTTTACTTAATATAAATTAAAAATAAATCATGGAAAAGAAATTGCAAAACATAGCTTTAGTAATATTTGTTATTATTTGTTTTACTCCAGCTTTTTATCTTAAGTATACAGTTTTCCCTTTCATAGTAGCTAAGACTTTATTATTTAGATTGTTAATCTGTTTATTAGCAATTAATTGGACAGCCCTAGTTGCTATAAACCCTCAAAAATATCTTTCTATCTTTAATAAAAAGAACTATATTTTATGATCACTTATTGCTTATGGCGTAATTTCTACCATATCAGGAATATTAGGTATAGAGCCAGCTCAATCATTTTTCTCTAGTAATGAGAGAATGCTTGGATTAGTTAGCCTATATTCATTTATCCTACTATATATATTTATCACATCAATTATTAAATCTAAAAAGAACTTCCATACAATCTTAAATTCATTTTTAGTTTGTAATGTATTAGTAGGTATACATGCTTTATTTTCTTATGCAGGACTTACTATTTTCAGTAATCTAAAAGGTCAAAGATTTTCTGGTCTTATAGGTAGTCCCTCTTTCTTATCAGTTTATGCTGTTTTTGGCATTTTCGTTGCTCTATATTTCTGAGCTTTGGAATATAAAGAACAGAGCAAAATATTCACCAAGTATTTATTTGGCGCACTATTTTTATTCTTTATCCTATTAGGCACAGGTACTCGTGCAACTATTGTTGCTGCAGGACTTGCCATCTTTATTTTGTTAATTTACTTTATTGTTTCCAAGCCAAAATCTTTATTAAAAAAGATATCATTATCCATTGTTTGTCTTAGTTTAGTTAGTTTAGGCGCAATTATAGCCTTTAAAGATACTGAGTTTGTACAAAGTAGAGTATATTTACAAAGATTAACCACAATAAATACTCAAGAAAGAACCTTCCAAAACAGAATGGTAGCAGCCAAAGTAGCCCAAAAGGCTTTAGAAAATAAAACTATTTTAGGTTGAGGTTATGAGACTTTCCAATATGCATATTTACGTAATTTTGATCCACTTATGCTAAAAGTTACTCCTGACGATAGGCTATATGATAAGCCACACAACGCAATTTTAGAAGCATCAACCAATACAGGAGCTCTAGGCCTTATTACTTATTTAGCAATATATTCATCAATTTTCTATGTAGCATATATATCTTTTAAAAAGAATAATATCAATAAAGATATCTTAGTTATTTTCTGATTAGCATATATTGCCCACTTTGTTTCTAACATATTCTTATTTGATACATTTGAGACATATTTAGGCTTCTTTTTACTCATGGGATTCATAGGGTCAATTAATCATTTTACTGAAAAAGAAGAATATAGCAATAATTTTAATAAAAAAATCATCTTATTAGTTATTCCTGTAATCATAGCTTCTGGCTGATTTGTTTATGAGCATGGATATAAGAACATAGTCAATTCTTATTATGGCGCTAAAGCTATAGATAGTTTTCAAAAAGGAAGCTTTGATGATGGATACTATAATGTTCTTAAACTAACAGAGCATCCAGCTGATACATCTAGAGATGTCATAATTACTTCATCAAGTATATTCTTTGATAATAATTACAAGATGAAGGTTACTCATGAACAAGATGTCATGATGTCCAATCTATATATTAAAGAAATAGATAGATTATTAGAAATTTATCCAGAAAACCTTTTACTCAAGGCTATTCAGGCAAGATTCTTAGCCCTTAAGGAAGACGAAGAGTCTTTAAAAAGAGGTTTGCAAATTATCAATGAAGCCATAGAGGAATCTCCTCACTATGTAGACTTTTTATCCATGAGATCTGCTATATATGTTATACAAAAAGATTTTGACAATGCTTTGCATGATCTTGATATAATATTAGATTTTACAGATTATTTCCCAGACCCATATTATAAAAAATCATATATTTACCTTTCTCTTAAGGATTATCACAAATCTTTAGATAATTATATCTTAGGGGTTAAGGCTAATTTTGGCTATAATTCAGAATATAATAAAAAACTTGCTGATGTAGCTAGAGCCTTACATAGAGAAGATGACTACATCCAACCTTATCTAGACCTTTGCCAGGAAGATCCAAGCAATATGCAATATTTTGCTAACTTAGCTTCTGCATATGCTCATTTAGGCAATAAAGCCAAAGTACTAGAAGTAACAGATATGATTCTTAAAGCAGACAAAAGATATCAAAAAGTAGTAGATGATTTTCTTAAACAAATTAATTATAAATAATGAATAGGATAGCGCATAATTTTAAAAACACATTATGACTCTTTGGTTCTCAGATATTTTCTCATATAGGCAAGTTATTTTTATTTCTAATAGTTGCTAGAGAAATAGGGGTAAGTGAGTTTGGGTTATTTTCCTTTGGTTTATCTTTTTATGTAATTTTTTCTTTTTTAGCAGACCTAGGTATACCAGCTGTCTTAAGGAGAAAGTATTCTGTATTACAGAACAAAAGAGATCATTTTGCTTATGCAATTTCTTTAAAGCTCAAAGTTTCTGCTATAAGTAGTTTAGTTGTTTTTATTGTGACTTTTTTTGTTTCAAAAGATCCAACTACTCATCAATTAATCTGAACTTTATGGCTTGCTGGAGTATGTAACTTATTCATTGAGACATTCTTCTCTTATTTTGAAGCAGAAAATAATTTAAAAATAAGAGGTATAGTTAAGATATCTAGAAGTCTGTTTATCTTAGGACTAGGTATCTGAATTACCTTTTTAAAAGGAACTGCCTTAAGTATATCCGTAGCTTTCTTAATTGAAGCATTATTATCTTTATTCTTTGTCATTTTCATATTTATCAAAAAGAATAAAAACTTAATTATCAAAACCAGCAAGCAGATTCACCAAAACATATTAAAGCAGTCATGGTATTCTGCTATGATGACCCTATTTTGGAACATATATGTTTCTTTTGACTTATTTATGCTAGGTCTATATAATCAAATACAAGCAACAGGGTTATATGGTGCTTCGCAAAAATTATTTAATGCTGTTATTGCTCCAGCTATAATCTTACCTAATATATATATTCCAATTTTCACCAAAGCTTTCAAGGAAAAAAAATCAATAAAAAAAACACTAGTCTCATTAACTATCACTTCACTGGGATGTGCTATTGCTTTAGCTATTGCTGGTATATTTTTCCCTAAGTTTATCATGCAATTAATTTATGGACAAGAGTATATTTCAGCTAGTTTCTCATTAACTATTCTTTGTATTACAGCTGCCCTTTATTACATCAACAACATATTCTTTTCACTGGCTTTTGCTCTTTATCAAGATAAAAAGATATTATTTACTAACATATTTATGGCCACCTTAAATATTGTCTTAAATATATTTGTCATTCCAGTGTATAGTTTTAATGGTGCAGCAGTTACCACCTTAATCTCAACCATATTCTTATTAATAGGTAATGCATATATTTGCTATATTGCTTTTAAAAATAAAAATAATTTGCTATATTCTAATCAAGAAAAAGAAAATGAATAATAAATTTAAAAACATTATTATATTTTTAGGAGACATAGGGGTATTTTACATAGCCTTTTTTTCAGGTTTATTTTTAAGAAATAGTTTTTCCTTATATCAAGACATCTTAGATAGAAACCTAGTTCCCTTTTCATTATTATTTGTTTTTTGATTAATTATTTTTCTCATATTTCATCTATATGAGACCAATACTTTAAAAAATGATTTACGCTTCTATAGCCTAGCTATCCAGGCTTTAGTTGTTTGTTTTCTAGGATCAGTTGTTTTGCTTTACTTCTTTGCTCCAGACTTTACACCAAAAAGAAATCTTTTATTTATCTTAGGAGCCTTTACTATTTTATTTTTAATTTACAGGTCAATTATCAACAACTACCTAAAGACTCAAAAAAGAATCAACCTAGTTTTAATAGGCAATTCTAAAATAGAAGAAAAGGTTAAGAACTTTTTACTTAACAATAAACAGTACAACTATCATATCAAATATCATTTTCCTAGCTTTGAGGAAAACATATCTCAAATTAAAAATTTAATTATTCAAGAAAATATTGACCTTGTAGTATATACAAAAGATGTGAAGGAAGTTAATAAGATGCTTTTCCCATTTATCAATAAGAAAATAGAGTCAATTGATTTAGCTACTTTTTACATGGATGTATTCAAAAAGATTCCTTTAGAAGAAATAGATGAAGAATGGATACTTAATCACTTTGAGCAGAAAGAGTTTTACGAAGCTTTAAAAAGATGCTTTGACATTTTTATAGGTATACTATTTTTCTTAACCTTTATCCTTACTTTTCCATTAGTTGCTCTTTTAATTAAGTTAGAGTCCAAGGGTCCTGTTATATATAAGCAAAAAAGATCAGGCAAAGACCAAAAACAATTTTCTATGTATAAGTATAGAACAATGTATCAAGGCTCTGATCTTATCTCCCCATTTACTACTAAAAAAGATACTCGAATAACCAAAATAGGTAAAATATTAAGAAAAATACATATTGACGAAGTTCCTCAAGCCATTAATCTACTAAAAGGAGAAGTGTCTCTAGTAGGTCCACGCCCAGAAGTTACTAGTATTGATTATCAAGCCTGTGATCAAATTGACTACTATATAGTCAAACATAAAATTAGACCAGGCATTACTGGTTGGGCTCAAACACATTTTGGATATACAGACAAAATAGAGGAATATAAGGAAAAATTTGAATATGACTTATATTATTTAATAAATAGGTCATTTGCTTTAGATGTATTAATTATCTTACAAACAATCAGGGCCCCATTTGAAACTAAAACATATTAGCTACCTGTAAAACTAATTTGACAGGTAAACGCCTCTACCTGTAAAACTAATTTGACAGGTAAGTTGACAAATCTATTTTATTATTATATACTTATCAAAATTAATAAGTATTATTAATATGATAGATTTAAAATATAAAAATCAAGAAGAAACAAAGTTATTAATAAGTCAAAAGCTTTATTTTAAAGGCAATCCACTTCCAAAAAGAAGCCTGTATTTTAAATTAAAGAAATATATAGATAATTATTTGCAAGATAACAAGAATTTCCCATGAATAAATATCAGTGGAGTACGAGGGGTAGGCAAAACTGTTCTACTTTTCCAATTATATGAATATATTTCTAAAGAATTAAACATAGATGCTTTATATTTCTCTATAGATCGTTTTATACAATATTATCAAAAAGACTTAAAGGATCTATTTAACCTAATACAAGAATCAGAGGGATCTTTTCTAAAATTAAAAAAACCATTATTTATTTTTCTAGATGAAGTACACTGTGATCCTAATTGGTCCAAAATATTAAAAACTATTTATGACACAAGCTCCAATGTTTTTATCATAGCAACAGGTTCTTCTGCAATAGATATAAATCAAACAGCTGATGGAGAAAGGAGATCTCTTAAAGTTAAACTTTCTCCTCTTTCTTTTACAGAGTATTCAAGTATTTGTTTTAATAAAAATCTAAAAGAAGATATTAAGCAAGCCCTTGGGCAAGCTATATTTGAGTCAAAAAATACACAAGATGCATTTGAAAAAATAAAAGCAGTCTATTTAAAAAAAGAAGTACAAGAGTTTTTAGCTAGTTTTGAAAACAAAGATATATGACAATATATAAAGTATGGATCATTGCCATTAGTGTCTCAAACAGATTCAGGAGAACTTCTCTCTCAACTAATCTACAACTCTTTAAACAAAGTCATATCTCAAGATATTAAACATATAGAAGGATTTTCTATAGATACAAGTGATAAACTTCTGTCTCTTTTAAACATTTTAGCAATAAGTGATACTATCTCTATAGATAAATTAACTAACTCAATAGGTAAAAGTAAACCAACAATAATAAAGATGTTAGATGTTTTACAATCAGCTGAAATTATTAACAGAATACCCCCTTATTATAATCTTAAACACCAAATAGGCAAGCCTTTTAAAAACTTATTTTATCTTTCTGCTCATAGATTTGCTATATTATTCAATACTCCCAACAAAACTCAGATAGAAAAATTTGAAGGAAACCTCAAAGAAGACATAGTAGGTCTTTATTTAACAGAGTATTTTAGCGTCTTTTCCAATAAAAATATTTTTTACGATCCTAATAAAAATTCAGCTGACTTTATAGTGCAAATTCAAGATAAAAAAATTGCTATAGAAGTAGGACATGGATATAAAGATTTTTCTCAACTAGAAAAAACAAATCAAAATTATCAAATTGACTATGGATTTAATATTTGTAGTAATGAGTTAAGTATTCATGATAAATATATCAATCTTCCTTTTAATTTATTCCTTTTAATATTATAACTATGGAAATATATACATATACAGAACAAGAAAATCAAAGAATAGATGTTTTTTTAGCTGAAAAGCTTGATTTGAGCAGGAGTAAGATACAGAAGCTAATCAAATCAGGAGATGTTTGTGTAAATGATAAAGTAATTAAAAAAACATCTTTTCTTTTAGTACAAGATGATAAAATCAAAGTTAGCTTAACAGAAGATCCAGAAGAAATAATAGTCCCAGATGATGATATTACTTTAGATATTGTTTTTCAAAATCAAGATTTTCTAATTTTAAATAAACCAGCCTTTTTATCCATGCACCCAACTAATTTTTCTCAATCAAATACCTTGGCTAATTATTTAATAAAATACTTCCCTAATTTAAAAAATGTAGGGGAAGATAAGTTGCGCCCAGGTATTGTCCATAGGTTAGACAAAGACACCTCTGGTTTATTGATTATCCCATTAAATAATGAATCTTTTTTTGAGTTCAAAACAAAGTTTCAAAATAAAGAAATTAAAAAAACATATATTGCCTTAGTTTCTGGTAAACTAAAAGAAAAACAAGGAGTACTAGATATCCCTATTACCAAATCTCAGCAAAAATTTAATAGAAGAAAAGTAGCTGTAGTTCCAGACAAATTTACCAAAGAAGCTATTACTGAGTACGAGGTTTTACGAGAATTTAAAAACGAGTCTTTGTTAAAAGTTAATTTAAAAACAGGCAGAACTCATCAAATAAGAGTTCATTTTGCAGCCATATCTAACTTTATTATAGGGGACACAGAGTATGGATCTACTAAGGTTAATAAAAAATATGACCTTAATAGGCAATTTCTACACTCATCTCAACTAGATTTTAATTTCAAAAACAAAGAATATTCTTTTTCCTCAGATTTACCTAAAGATTTGAGTAATATTTTAGAAAATTTAAAAAGTTAGTAAATAATATCCAAAATTTACCTTTTTTTAACAAAAAATGTTAAAAACACTTGACTTTTAGTATTTTTTAGTATATTATTTTAATATATTAAATAAAAATTAAAATATGTTAATTAAGTTTAAAATAAAGAATTACAGATCAATTAATAAGGAAATATGTCTTAATTTTAAAGCAAGTATTGATAAAACATTTGAAAATGAATCTACAATCCATGGAAATTTAAAAACCATAGGTATTTTTGGTCAAAATGCATCTGGTAAATCAAATATTTTAAAAGCTTTTAAAGAATTTAAAAAAATAGTTATCCAATCTGTTTTATTAAGCAATACAGAACAAAGTCTTCCCAATGAATTTTTTAAATTAAATAAAAATGCAATAAATAAGCCCTCTTTATTTGAGATAACTTTTTTATTAAATGATAAAGTATATATTTATGGATTTGAAATAAATAAACAAGAAATTAAAAAAGAATGACTCAAAAAAGAAAAAAATAATGTAGTTCTTTTTGAAAGAACTGGCCAAAACATAAAATCAAATAAAAATTCTTTTAAAGAAGGCAATTCTCAAAAGAAAATTCAAGAAACAAGGAAAAATGTGTTATTCTTATCTCTTCTTTCAACATATAATGGAGAAACTTCAAAACAAATAATAGATTTCTTAAACAATACATATATAATATATAATACAAAAGACAGAAGAAATGCCCTAGATGCCTCTTTTCAAAATTTAAATAATGAGAAGAATAAAAAAGAATATTTATCTTTTTTAAATAAAGCAGATTTTGCTATAGATGATATTCAAATAAGAGAAGATAAAAAGTTAATTCAAGATTCATCCATACCAGACTCTTTAAAACAGTTTTTCCTAAACAATCAAAAAGAATCTATTCTGGAAAGAACCATAGGTGTACATCATAAAATATTTGATAATAATAATGATACTCAAGATAAGGCAATTTTGGATTTTTTTCAAGAAGAATCCAATGGAACTAAAGAATTTTTTGCTCTATCGGGGTATATCTTAAAGGCATTAAAAAATAAAGGCATATTATTAATTGATGAACTAGATTTGGGACTTCACCCTTTATTGTCTCAATATATTGTCTCTATTTTTAATTCCAAAGAGTTTAATCCACTTGGCGCACAGTTAATTTTTACTTCACACGACGCCTCTTTAATAGATAACAATTTATTAAGACGAGATCAAATATATTTTACAGAAAAAAATAAATATTTTGAAACACAACTTTTTTCTTTGTTTGATCTTTCAGAAAGAAAAGATGCTGATTTTACTCAAAGATATCTAGATGGCAGGTATGGAGCAATACCATATATTGTAGATTTGGAGAATATAAAATTCAATAAAAATATATAATGGGTAAAAACAAATCAGTGCAATCAAAAATA
>JAQVPP010000009.1 GCA_028702045.1 Minisyncoccota bacterium | reverse complement strand
TTTAGAAAAACAAGCTATTACTATGGTAGATAACGCAAAGCGATCACTAAACTTATTAGAAGAACAAAATATATCACATAAATCAATTATTTTGATTAATTCACCATTTTCTCAAAGAAGAGGATACGCAGCCTTTCAGAAATACTCAGATAATATTCAATTAATCAGAGTAAATTGTGATATTGTTGATAAATATGATTTAAAAAATAATTGATTCAAATCTGAATTTTGAATTAGGACAATTTTAAATGAATATATAAAGAGCAAGATATTGGTCTCTTTAAATATGATTTAATCATAAAATTGTAAAATCAAATAATATATGATAAAATAAGATTAATGTCCCTGTCGTTCAACTGGATAGGACATGGGCTTGCGGAGCCTAAAATCGAGGTTCGAATCCTCGTGGGGACACTATATTGAATTTTTTTAAAAATTTATATATTATTTATACATATGAAAAAAATATTTACTATATCCTTAATTTTATTTTGTTTATTTAACATTTCTTTAGCCAAAGAGATAAATGTTGATATTTTTTGACAAAATAAAGAGGATCAAAATTATGAAAACTTAATTCAAGAACTAGACAATGTCTCAGAAATTAATATACGTGATTTTGATGTAAATGATGAAAAAAATAAACAAGCTATGCTTGTTTTAGTAAACTATTTTCAGTCAAACCTACCAGCCACACCTTTTGTTGTTATAGGAGAGACTGCTTTTGTATATTTTAAACCAGAACATAAAAGTACCTTACTTGCTAACATAGCTAGTTGTAAGGAAAATAATTGTATAGATATGACAAGTAAAGCTTTTGCTCTTCTAGAGAATCCAGAATCAAAACAAGCTTTTAGTATTCATCCAATTTTTTACATAACAGGGTTTTTGACCTTACTTGTCACTTTTATTGTTATAAAAAATTTAAGAAAAAATAAAAATGAAAAAGATAATTAAATATATATTTATTCTATTCTTTATCTTCACTTCCACTACAGTTTTTGGCAGTGATTTTAATGTTTATGTTTTTGAGAAACAAGGATGTGTACACTGTAAGGCTGCTGAGCAGTTTTTAGTTGAGTATCAAAATGATCATTCCTTTAATTTAATTTTAAGAGATATTCATGATGCAGGCAATCAAGGAATCATGGATAAGTTAGTTAAATATTTTAACACTAATATTGGTGGAACTCCTTTTATTGTCATAGGTGACGATTATGTATTAGGTAATGATCAAGATCAATTAAAAGAAAAGATAAATTATTGTGAAAATAATCAATGTGATGATGTTATAGATAAGATTTATCAAGGAGAAGATCAAAAGCAAGCCAAAGATCTTTCAGAAATTAAGATTCCAGGTCTTAATATTCAAATAGAAGATTTTTCTTTACTTCTAATCACTATAATAATGGGATTTGTTGATGGGTTTAATCCTTGTGCTATGTGAGCCTTGATTTTCTTGATCACTCTATTACTTGGCATGGAGGATAAAAAAAGAAGATATATCTTAGGTATCACATTTATCACCGTATCAGGTGCAGTATATTATGGCTTTATGGTTGGTTGATTAAGTATTATCCAAAAATTTAATACATACTGATTACAGATAATTATCGGTCTTTTGGCTTTAGGTTTAGGTATTAATTATTTAGCCAAAGCAATTAAGAATAAAAAAGCAGTTTGCAAGGTATCCAAGATACAAAAGAATCAAATGATTTTTGAAAAGCTAAAGGAATTTGTCCAAAAACCAAATCTATTAGTTGCTTTACTTGGTATTGCTGTATTAGGATTTTTTGTTAATTTAGTTGAGCTTTTATGTTCAGCTGCCTTGCCAGTAGTATATACTCAAATCTTGACTGCAAGTAACTTAACACCTCTTGCTTATTATGGATATCTATTTATATATATTATATTCTTCATGATTGATGATATCATTATCTTTGCTATAGCCATGTACTCATTAAAGGTAGTAGGTACATCTAGCAAGTCTCAGAGATGAATTAATCTAATTGCAGGAGTCATTATGATTTTAATAAGTATATTTTTAATCTTTTAATTATGAAAATATCTAATTTTTTCAAAAAAGTTTTCTCAAAAATAAAATCAATAGACAAGACATTTTTTAAAATCTTTTGCCTTTGTTTAAGTCTATTCTTATTAGTTGTTTTTATTCCTAAATTAGTTAATTACAAAACACCAAAAGCTAATTTGTTAATTATCTTAAAAGCAGTTGAGCCTATGAATGGACTAATGCATTGACAGATTGAGTTAGACAACAGAAATCAAAAAGCTGCAGTACTAGTTTCATCTAGCTTAGCAGAAAAGTATCCAGATTTTTTCATCAATATGCATGGCAGAGGATATAAGCTAATCGGATATTCAGAGCAAGATTTTTGGGGAATGTCATATAACGACCAATTAGATATTATGACTAAAACAAAACAAGTCTTTAATAATTTACTTGAAATAGATCTAGATGTATTTGCTACAGAGAATTTCTCATATGACATTAATACTTTAAATATTGCTCAAGACTTAAACATTGACTATCTACTTAAGCGAGGAACTACCAGTGAAGAATCTACTGTATATAATTTAACAGATTTTGATGTTAAACTAATTTCATTAAGCAATGTTAAGGATTCTCACCTAAACAGTACTCCCATTAGTGACCATGCCCTACATATTAGAGGAGCAGATATTGTAGAGTGGGAGAAACATATTAATAATTCTATTACAAAAAAAGCTAAAGCTATTAGTATTATTTCAGATTCATATTTGGGTGGTACTAAAAAAATATATTGGAAAGTATATAGATTATTACTTAACTCAAATCATATTGATATTAATGATTTTGATACTTGACTAAGCAAGGTAAATCAAATCTTTTTGAAAAATATCAATGTACCTATTAATAAAGAAGTTGGTTTTAAGCAAGTACCATACACTCCTATTGATAAGTTGGAATCTATTACAGACTTAGACAAATATACAACCACTCCAAAAGAAAAAGGCAAGTGTCCAAAAGGTACTTATTGTTACTAATATGATTAAAGATTTAGAAGCAGATTTAAATAAATTAAAAAATCCTAAACAAGCTAAAACCTTGTCAGGATTTTTTAAAAATAACAACAATATTTTTTACGGCATATATGCCAAAGATTTAAAGAATTTAGTTAAAACCTACTATACTCAAATTACCATACAAGAAATAACAGAGTTATTAAAATCAAACATTCAAGAAAAAAAGCAATTAGCTTGTTATGCCTTAATACAAAAATATGTAGATAATAAAGAAAAGATTTTTAATTTCTATCTTAAAAATTTAAGATTCTTTAATAACTGAGCTCTAATAGATACTACATGTATAAATATAGTAGGAGATTATTTAATAAAAAAAGATAAAAACATAATATATACCTTAGCCAGTAGCAGTAAGTGAAACGAGAAGAGAGTCAGTATTGTTTCTTGTCTTGCCTTTATCAGGCAAAATGATTTTACAGATATTTTAAAAATCTCAAAATCTTTAATTCAAGATGAAAATGATTTAATCCAAAAAGCTATTGGCTGGATGCTTAGAGAAGTAGGTAAAAGAGATAAGGAGGTTCTTTTGGATTTTTTAAACAAAAACATTAAAAAAATCCAAAGAATAACTTTACGATATGCTCTGGAAAAGTTTCCTAAACAGGAAAGAGATTATTGATATGCTAAATAAATATATTTTTATGGAACAAAAACAAACATTTTATTTTTATATGGATGATTCAGGTACCAGATCTTTAAATAAAAATAATTTTATTAGAAAGGATAAAATGGATTATTTTGCTTTGGGTGGAATATTAGTAAAAGAAGAGGATAAAGAGATTGTTAAAAATAAATATATAGAATTTTGTAATAAGTGAGATATTAAAGATCCCTTACACTCTACAAAAATTAGAGGAGAAAGGGAAGAATATGGTTGACTTAAACAAAATAAAACAAAAAGAGCATTGTTTCTAAATGATTTAAATAGCCTGTTAATTAATATTCCAGTTATTGGGTTTGCGGCAGTAATTGATAGAAAAGGATATGTTGATAGATATAAGCAAAAATATAAAGAAAAACTATGACCTATCGATAAAACAGTTTATTGTATTTTAGTAGAAAGAATTATAAAATATATAAAACCATTAAAAGGAATAATAGAAATTAGGTTTGAAGAAACTGGGAAAAAAGAAGATAGATCTATACTACAATACACAGAGGATTTAAAAAAACATGGCACGCCTTTTGATAAAACTATTTCTAGTAAAAAATATAATAGATTAAAAAATATTGATTTTAAGTCAAGTGTTTCTATGCGTATTAAACGTAAAAAGAAAACTAACCTATTTGTTCAAATAGCAGATCTCTATTTATATCCAATGGCAAAAAGTGGGTATGATTCTAAATATAAAGCTTGGGTTAATTTATTTAAAAATAAAAAAGTAATAAATGCACTAGTTTCTATAAAAACAAGAAGCAAATTAGGGATTAAATATAGTTGTTTTGACAAAGAAAAAGACCCTGAATAAATCAGGGCCTTTCCCCGGCTCGCAATGCGAACCCCGGAGCTAATGCTCTTATATATGAATTATAACAAATAATTATAAAAAGTCAAGTTAAAAAACAGGAAGCTATGACATTTCTATTTGGGTTTGATAAATCAATAACCCTTTTAAATAATCTAAAAACATGATATACTTAAAATAAAAAATGGATTGTATAGAAATTGATTTACATGATCTAGGGAAAAATGCATCTAAAGGAGAAATCAAAAGAGTTATAGAAGAAACTATAGATGATGCAAAAGATAACAATATTCAATATATTTCAGTTATTGTGGGCAAGGGAATACATTCTCAAGATATTCCTATTTTGCCTGCACGCACAATTAATGTGCTAAATGAACTAAGTCATTTAATTGAATATTTTGAAGAACCAATAGATATGTATGGCAATGATTCAGGTAAAATAAATATTAAGATAAAATAATGACTGATTTTAACATAGATGTTCTAATTATTGGTGGTGGTCCAGCTGGACTTATGTCTGCGCTTCAGGCTTCAAATAAAGGAGTCAGTGTTGCTATAGTAGATAGAAATAAGTTTTTAGGCAGAAAACTAAAACTAACAGGTAAGGGTAGATGTAATATCACCAATGCAGAAACTAATCTAAATACACTAGTAGATGCTTATGCTAATGGAAAATTTCTTTTTTCAGCTTTTTCTCAATTCAATAATATTGACTTGATGAATTTTTTTGAAAAAAATAAAATAAAATTAAAAGTAGAAAGAGGTAACAGGGTTTTCCCTATATCAGATTCTTCTCAAGATATTATTAATTTTTTCAAACAAGAATTAAGTAAAAACAAAGTTTCTATTTTAAATGAGGAAAAAGTTGAAAAAATCAACACAGAAAATAATAAAATTATCTCAGTAGTTACTAGCAAGAGATTAATTATCCCTAAGAATGTTATTATCTGTACAGGAGGAAAATCATATCCAATTACAGGGTCAGACGGAAACCTAAACGAAGAGATAATTAATTTAGGTCACACTATTATTAAACAATTACCAGCTTTAGTTCCTTTAGAGACTCTAGAGAACACTAATCATCTAAAAGGTTTAGCCTTAAAAAATGTAGAGGTAAGTATTAAGGAAAAAGATAAAAAAATATCCAAGCATTTTGGAGAAGTTATGTTTACTCATTTTGGACTAAGTGGTCCAGCAGTATTGTTACTTTCCAGAGATGTTGTTTTGAAATTAGAAAAACGTCATCAACTTACAGTAAGTATCGATCTAAAGCCAGCCTTAACTTTTGAGCAACTAGAGAATAGATTATTAAGAGATTTTGAGGAAAATAAAAATAAAGACATTAAAACTTATGCTAAAGAGCTAGTACCCAAGAGTTTGATTAATGAGTTTGTTCATAGATCCCTGCAAGCTAATAAAAAAATCAACAGCATAACTAAAGAGGAAAGGCATAATATTATTCATGTATTAAAGAATTTTGACTTTACTGTTTCTAAATCTTTACCATTTGAGTATGCTATTATTACTCAAGGAGGAGTTAATTTAGATGAGGTTGATCAGAAAACAATGCAATCAAAACTTATTCAAAACCTATATTTTGCTGGAGAAGTTTTGAACTTTGATGGTAAGACAGGAGGATATAATTTACAAGCTTGTTGAACAACAGGTTTTGTGGCTGGTAATTCAGCAGCAAATTAGTTATACTTAATATATTAAATAAACAGCATATGAAATTAATTAAATTTTTATTTAAATTAGCAATTTTAGCTATTATTGGATACTTAGCATTTTATTGATATAACAATGCTATTGTTTTAAAAAAACAAGAGAAAATTAATAAAACATCAACTAATGTTGTTGAAAATTTTTATTCCCAATTAGCCTTAAATAAAAAAGATATTTTAAGTAATAATGATTATTTAGATATAGCTATTTTTGATTCCAGTTTGAAAAAGAAAATAACTAGATTATTAAAAACAGATCCACAATATAATTTTATTATTTGTGAGGAAAATTTTCCCAACTACTTCAATGTATCAGTAAAAGAAGAGTATCTTAATAAAATTATATATACAATAACTAGTGATTTTCAGAATCACTCTTTTGAGGTAACCTCAGCTAAAGTTCAAGACAATTGAGTTATTACAGATATAAATTGTATAAATTATTAAACATGAAAACAATCTTAATTTTTAATGCAGGATCTACCTCATTAAAATATCAAATTTTTGATTTGCAAACTTTAAAAGTTCTAGATCAAAATGAATTTAATATAGAAGAAAAGGGCAAAGAAAGAAAAGTTCTTCAAGAGGCTTTATTTGATAAAATATTAGCTAAGGCTAAAAGTTTTGGAGAATTACAAATCATAGGCCACAGAGTAGTTCATGGTGGTCCATATTTTACTACACCTACAATAATCACCAAGGATAATATAAAAGAACTTGAGAAAAATTCAATTTTAGCTCCTTTGCATAATCCACACAATATTCTTTTTATTAAACTTGCCTTGAAAAAAGAAAAAAACATTAAAAACTTAGCAGTTTTTGACACTGGATTTTTTTCAACAATTCCAATGGAAAACAAAATATTACCAATACCATATAAGTACTTTAAACAAGGTATATATAAATATGGTTTTCATGGAATTTCTCATGAATATGTAGCTAATGCTGTAGCTGAAAAATTAAATAAAAAACTATCTTCACTTAATTTAATTATTTGTCACTTAGGTGGCGGGTCATCAGTTAGTGCAATTAAAAAAGGAAAAGCCTATGATTGTTCTTTTAGTTTTTCTCCAACTTCCGGATTACCTATGACAACCCGTACAGGAGATATGGATCCAGGAGTAATTTTCCATATTATGAAAAATGATAAACTATCACTTAACCAGGCAATTGATTTATTTAATAAAGAATCAGGTATCAAAGGTATTTCAGGAAAAAATAGCTCAAAAGAAATTGAAGATGGTTATTTAGCTAAAAATGATCTAGACACAACTTGTTTTAAACTAATCAACAATGCAGTTAAAAAATATATAGGTGCATATTATGCAACATTAAACAAAGTAGATGCTATAGTTTTTACAGGGGGAATAGGTTATCACAGTAAAATAGTTAGAAATGATATTTTAAAGGATTTGCCTTTTAAAAATAAAATAAAATCTGTTATAATTAAAACAAACGAAGAATTGTTAATAGCGTCGTATTGTAAAAAATTTTTAAAATAAAACACTATGCAAACAATAAAACATTTAGCTCAAGCTTATGTTGGAGAAAGTCAAGCTATGAAAAGATATTTCAGATATGCTAAGGTAGCCAAAAAAGAAGGTTATGAGCAAATCTCTGAGATATTTACTATCACTGCTGCAAATGAGCAAGAGCATGCTTCATGATTTTTGAAAATGCTAAAAACCTTAACCAATGATAACTTAACTGTAGATACAGATGTTATTGTTGAACTAGGTACTACAGCAGATAATTTGCAAACATCAATAAATGGTGAAGCTCATGAGCATGAAGAACTTTATCCAGAATTTGCTAAAGTAGCTAGAGAGGAAGGACAAGAGGAAATAGCTAATAGAATTGATGCTATTATCCTTTCAGAAAAGCATCATAAGGAAAGATTCCAAAAATTACTAGATGTGCTTAAGTCTAATTCTCTACAAGATAAAGAAGAGGAGACTATTTGGTTTTGTAGAAAATGTGGATATGAGATGAAAGATAAAAGTGCACCAGATGAGTGTCCATCATGTAGTCATCCAAAAGGATATTTCCAAATCCAAAATGAGAAATATTAAGCTTTTTAAAAAGAACGGGATATCCCGTTCTTTTTTTGTTTGCAAATTACTCAAAAACAACTTGCAATTTTAAAAATTATTAAATATACTTAATATATATAGATTTTAAATAGTCGTTTAAAATTTAATAAAAAATTTAAATTAATTATTATGACAGTAGGAAATGTAGTAATGACAACAACATCTACATTATCAAATATGTGGATATCGTTCGTAAATTTCCTTCCTAGTTTATTAGGAGCATTAATTCTATTTTTAATTGGATTAATTATAGCTACAGGTATTGGTGAATTGATTGAAAGAATTATAGATGCTCTTAAGATTGATAGAATTTTAGAAAAAATTGGCTTTAAGAATTTTACTGATAGGGCAAACATCCGCCTAGATGCAGGATATTTTATAGGTCAATTAATTAGATGGTCTCTAGTATTAGCATTTTTATCAGCAGCTTTAGATTCTTTAGGCTTACTTGCTTTTACAGCTTATTTAAAAACAATTTTAGCATACTTACCAAATGTTATTATCGCAGCTATCATTATTTTAATAACTTTCTTAGTTGCAGATTTTGTTGAGAAATTAGTAACATCTTCAGCAACTGGATCAGGGCTAAAGATAACAACCTTTGCTGGTGTTATTGCTAAGTGAGCTATTTACATCACAGGTTTCTTAACAGCTTTAGATCAATTAAAAATAGCATCCAACTTCTTATTCATTATTTTTGTTGGATTAGTAGCTATGTTGTCTTTGGCTGGAGGATTAGCTTTTGGCCTAGGAGGCAAAGACTTTGCTAAAAGCATGTTAGAAAAAAGCAAAAAAAATCTTAAAGACTAACACTAATGGAAAAATTAAAAGAAATATCAAAACATCAATTTAATTTACAAGAAAAAATTGATTTTGCTATTTCTGAAAAATATTTAGAATCTTACAGAAACTTATCTCAAGAAACTATTCAACAAATTGACTTTAATAATCTAGAAAGTGTAAAAGATTTTTTTAAAGAATTTATTGATGTGTTTAAAAATGAAGACAATAACAACCATATAACTAAGTCATTTAGTAAAGAGATAATCTACGAATTTTTAAAACAAAGATCAGCTAATGAATTACTGGAGAATCCAGAAATAAATCCAATATTTTTAGAAGCCTTACAAGTTAATAATCGTTTACAAAATTCATAAAATATTGTATAATTAATTAGCTAATTAGGGTAGTCGCTCCTTTATGGAGAGGAAAGTCCGAGCTTCTCCTTTCGCAAGAAAGGAACGTAGCAGTTAACAGCTGTCGTCCTAATTTATTAGGAAAGAGGTGCGAGCAGTGACGTTTAAATGAGAAATCATTTAAAAATCCTCCGGGATTAACCTAAAAGAAATTTTAGGAGTGAAACGGCTAAATCCTTACGGGAAGCAAGAGAAAGTTTTGGTATCTCGCTTGAGGGCATATAGTGATGTATGCTCCAGATTGATGACTACCGCTTCTTATAGAAGTACAGAACTCGGCTTATATAGTTAGTATTAAATCTCCCCTTTGGGGAGATTTTAATTTGTAAAAAATTAATTAATATTATATAATCTTATTAATATTAAATATATATTTTAAAATAAAAAAAAGAAAGGGGGCAGTGACTTTAAATAACTTAAGTAAAACTTAAGACAGTCATTGAAACCTTTCTCGTCTGAATATTTAAATATTACACTATTTTAATAAAAAAGTCAAGTATATTTTACCAAAATGAACATATTCAAATATAAATCAAAAAATATTTCAAATGCCTCCTTTATCTTAGCTTTGTTTACTTTTCTAGGAGGTTTTTTAAGTATCTTTAGAAATAGCTTATTAGCTAGCACTTTTGGTGCAACAAAAATATTAGATATCTACTATGCCTCATTTAGAATTCCAGATTTTATTTTTAATATTATAATTTTAGGAACATTATCTGCAGGTTTTATTCCTTTATTTACTAAATATGAAAAAGATAATCAATCAGAGCACTTTGCCTCATCTATTATTGTATTCATTACATGCTTAAGTACATTATTAGCTATCATATTTATTATTTTTGCTGATAGTATCGTTGCTCTATTATTTCCAGGTTATGCAATTACTAGTTTAAAATTAATTGCCTCACTTACTAGAATCATGATGATTCAGCCAATTATCTTAGGTGTATCTTCATTACTTGGCAACATGCTTAATATGAGAAATTTCTTTGTTCCTCATGCTGTAGCCCCATTATTCTATAACTTAGGCATAATTATAGGTATTACTGTTTTTTACCCTATATTTGGCGTATATGGCCTTGCTTATGGTGTTATTCTAGGAGCCTTGACTAATTTATTAATCAAATTTATTCCTTTTAAATTATTAAATTACAGGTTTGTTTTACCATTAAAGAGTAATTTTAAAAAGTATGTAAAAGAGTTTTCTACATTAACTGTATTTAGAGCCTTTAGTATTATTAATATTCAACTATTTTTATTTGTTTTATCTTACTTTGCTTCATTTTTAGAACCAGGTAGTTTGGGAATTTTAACTTTCGTAATTAGTATCCAAGACTGACCAAAAACAATCATAGCCACATCAATAGCAGTAGCATCTTTTCCTTATTTATCCAGGAACTTTTTAAAATCAAAAGAAGATTTTTCCAATACAGTATTATCTTCACTATCTAAAATAGCCTATCTTTCTGTTTTAGTTTTTTCAATATTTTTTGTTTTAAAAGATCAGATAATTAAAATATTATTAAATTATGGGTTATTTAAAGGAGAGGCAATAACAACAACTATAGTTGTATTTAGTATTATGATTTTAGGTTTTATTTTTTATGCACTTCATGATGTTTTGTTAAAAATATTATTTGCAGCTAATAATACAATATTGCCCTTTATTGCTTCTTTAGTAGCATATATAATAGGAGGTGCTTTTATGTATTTTACAATTAATCAACTAGGTATTATGTCTATTGCTTGAGGCTATGTATTAGCTAATTTACTATATGCAATACTACTTGGTATTTTTGTAAATAAGTTTGTTGAAAAGTATGTTTTCAAGGTATTTTTCAAAAAATTATTTATTTTTCTTTTAATGGGATCTATTAATATTGTTATAGGGGTATATATTTTAAATTTAATTAATTTAAACTTGTTGTTGATAATAATTCTAATTTCTTTTATACTTTTATTAACATACTTTGTTTTAAGTAAAATATTTAATTTAAAAGAAGTTAATTTATTTAAAGAAATATTTAATAAAATGTTAAAAAGAAAATAATTTAATTCAAAATATATTGAGTCTGTAATGTTACTTGATACTTTTTATAAGTTATGGTATTCTACAAATAATGTATAACATTTTAATTATTTCAATTAAAAGGAGAAAATAATGAAAAAAACCACAAAAATTAGTATTGTGCAAGTTATTATTTTATCTGTAGTAGTTATTACTGGTACTATTGCAGTAATGGTATTATTATTACCCAAAGAGCCATCATTTGTTTGGTTTTTTGGCCTCATAATTATAACAATGATTATCTTCTTTGGCACAGTAGTTTGCTTTGATAAACTTAAAAAAGATGCCCAGGAGGCAGAAAAAAACAAAAAGTAAAAAATAACCCCTTGTGAAATTAATTTCACAAGGGGTATTTAAAACTTATTGAAAAAAACAACTTTTTAAGATATAATAAGTAATATAGAAAAAGAAAAGAATTTAATGGAAAATAATATTAGAAATTTTGCAATCATTGCACATATTGATCATGGTAAAACTACTTTAACAGATCGTTTACTAGAAGTAACTAACACAATCACATCTGATAAGTTAAGTAGTCAACATCTTGATAGTATGTCTTTGGAAAAAGAAAAAGGAATAACTATAAAAATGCATCCATGTAGAATGGAGTATGTTTTAGATAATCAGAAATATATTTTAAATCTTTTAGACACTCCTGGACATGTAGATTTTATTTATGAAGTTTCAAGGGCTTTAGCTGCTGTAGAAGGAGTTATTCTATTAGTTGATGCTACTCAAGGAGTACAGGCTCAAACCTTAGCTAATCTACAATTAGCTCTAAATCATAATTTAAAAATTATTGGAGTTTTGAATAAAATTGATTTAAATCCAACTAGAACAGAAGAGTTAAAGCAAGAAATTGCAGCTTTAATCAATACAACAGAAGATCAGATTATATGTGTTTCAGCCAAAACTGGAAAAAATGTAGACATACTTTTACAAAGGATAGTATCTGATTTTCCTTGCCCTGAAAAAGAAGAGGAAAAAGATTTACGAGCTTTAATTTTTGATTCAAAATATGACTCATATAAAGGAGTATTAGCATATGTTAGAGTAGTAGAGGGAAAAATTAAAAAAACAGATGACTTGTATCTAATGGCTCAAAAAACAAGGTGCAAGGCTCTAGAGCTTGGTTATTTTAAACCAAACCTGGTAAATAGTGAAACTATTTCTTCGGGAGAAATTGGCTGAATAGCTACAGGACTAAAAGATCCAGACCTAGTCAAAGTAGGAGACACTGTAACTAGTTATTCCAATATTGTAAA
This sequence comes from Minisyncoccota bacterium, assembly GCA_028702045.1. Classification (GTDB taxonomy): domain Bacteria; phylum Patescibacteriota; class Minisyncoccia; order UBA6257; family JAKLIH01; genus JAQVPP01. Next base: position 5,722 of record JAQVPP010000009.1, on the reverse strand, counting down.
AGAAAAAGAAATAAAACCATTACCAGGATACAAAGAGCCTCAGTCAATGGTTTTTGCTGGATTTTTCCCAGAAACAAATGATAGGTTTGAAGAATTACAAAAGTCTTTAGCTAAGTTGAAATTAACAGATGCTTCTTGTGTCTATGATCCAGAATCAAATGATGCTTTGGGCAGAGGTTTTAGATTAGGTTTTTTAGGAGTTCTCCATTATGAAATTGTATCATTAAGACTAAAAGAAGAGTTTGATCTAGATATTATTACTACTACCCCTATGGTTCCATATAAGATAGAGAAGACCAATGGTGATGTTTTTTATTTAACCAATCCAGTTGATTACCCAAACAAAACAGAAATAAAAAATATACAAGAACCATATATTAATTTTTCAGTCTTAGTTCCAAAGGATTACTTAAACACTATTATCCAAATTATGGCTAATCACAAAGCTATGCAAACAAATATCGAGACATTAAACAACGACTTGTTAATTATCAATTACGAGCTACCTCTTTATGAACTTTTGACTAACCTATATGATGAACTAAAGTCTGGTACACAAGGGTTTGCTTCTATTAGCTATGAAACTTCAGGCTATAAGGATAGTACTGCTATTAAGTTAGATGTATTAATTCATGGAGAAAGAATAGAGAGTTTGTCATTTATGTGTCCAGTAGAAGATAGGAATAGAAAGGCTAGAGAATTTGCCTTAAGACTTAAAGAAACAATCCCGCCAAATAATTTTGCCATGGCCATACAGATAGCCTGAAATGGAGAAGTCATAGCTCGTGAAACAAAATCAGCCTATAGAAAAGATGTTACAGGCTCCTTATATGGTGGAGACAGAACCAGAAAGGACAAATTATTGAAAAAACAAAAAGCAGGTAAGAAAAGATTAGCTAAATATTCTAAACTTAACTTAACTGCTGATGTATATAGAAAAATATTTATCAATAAATCTCAATCATGAAAAAATTAACAAGAGATCAAGTAAATACTATTATTCGTTATGCTATATTTGCCTTTATTACTCTTTTAGTTGTGTATTTTAGTTATAAGTTATTTTTGTTTAATAAAAAAAGATTAACTTTAAAAAATCAAGTACAACTTTTAGAAAAAGAGGCTATATTCATGGCTCAAGAAAATGAAATTTTAAAAAGCAGAGAACAAGAGTTTTTCACAAATGAAGCACTTGAAAGAGAGGCCAGGATTATGTTAGGATTAAAAAAAGAAGGAGAGAATGTTGTTATTTTAAATAAAGATGAAGTAATTGTCCAAGAACAAGAGAGTAAAACTAATATATTTTCTAATATTTTTAATTTTTTTAAAAATATTTTTAAATAATATGCGAAAGTAGTTCAATGGTAGAACGCATCCTTCCCAAGGATGAGGTTGCGGGTCCGATTCCCGTCTTTCGCTCACTTTAAAATTTAATTTTTTTATGATATACTGTACTCAAGTACATTATATATAAAAGAAAGAGGTGGAACTATGAACCATGTTATAAATAAAAAATACTTTGGTGTAAAAAAAGAAGACTTTGAGAAATTAATTACAAATTTTTTAATCATAATTTTATCTTTCATCGAAACAAATGTCATTTTTTTCTTAACAGAAGAAATAATGGATATTATAAATAATTTTGAAGCAATTAAAGAAAAAACACTTCTTGGTCCTGATAATTCTCAAGAAATTTGTGTTTTTGATATTGAACAAGAAGAGTTCTTTGATATAGCAAAAATATTTGAAATATCAAAGAATGGAGAAGTCATTCATTTACCCGATGGAAATTTTTTTGTGCCTAACAATATTGAACACTGGGTGCAAGATGCAAAATACGGAATGGAATATTTATCCGACTCTCTCGTAGAATGAGAGAGTCGGTTTTTTATTTTTAAAAAATTTGATATAATAAATAAAAGCCATCTTAGCTCAGCTGGCAGAGCAATTACTTCGTAAGTAATAGGTGCTCGGTTCGATTCCGAGAGATGGCTCAAAAAATTAAACTATATATCATGGAACAAATATATGACAATATTATTTTAGGAACAGGTCCTGCAGGTATGTCAGCAGGAGTCTATGCTGTTCAATATAAAATAAACAGCCTAATAATAGGTAAAGAGCCTGGAGGCATGATGGTCTATGCACATAAAGTAGAGAATTTTCCATCATACTTAGGTATACCTGGCTTTGAGTTAATTCAAAAATTTCTTGATCATGTAAATCAACTAAATGTACCTATTAGTTTTGAAGAAGTTGTGAAAATTGAAAAAAAAGATGATATATTTAATATATATACTTTTTCTGGTAAGATTTTTAAAGCCAAGACAATATTATTAACACTAGGTACCAGTAGAAGAAAATTAAATATTAAAAACGAAGATAAGTTAATTGGTAAAGGAGTCCACTATTGTGCAATATGTGATGCTAATTTCTATAAAGATAAAGATGTTTGTGTTGTTGGATCTGGAGATGCAGCCAGTAATGCCTCACTTCTTTTGTCAAAAATTGCAAACAAGGTTTATCAGATAATCAGAGGAGATGTTCTTAAAGGAGAGACAGAGCTTCATGAACAATTAAAAAATAATCCAAAAATTAATTTAATTTTTAATAATGAAATAGAGGAGTTTGTTGGAGAAGAAAAATTAGAGAAAGTCATTTTAAAAAATGAATTCAATAATCAAAAAGAAATACAACTACAAGGAGCCTTTATAGAGATAGGTGGTATACCTAACACATCTCTTTTAAAAGAATTAAACATAAGTAGTGACAATCATGGATTTATTATTGTAGATGAATTCATGAGAACAAACATTCCTGGGATTTGAGCAGCAGGAGACATTACCAATACTCATCCTGGGTTTAAGCAAATTATTACAGCTTGCTCTGAAGGGTCAATTGCCATATTTAGCATTAATCAATATTTAAAAAAATAATCATGTTAATTTCAAAACTATTAGTCCTTATTGGTTTATCACTTAACACTATAGGTGCCTTTATCATGTTATCTCCTCATCTTGATATTAGTAAAAAACTACAAGATGATCTTGTTGTTAAAGTTGATAAAAATACAGGAGAATATACCCAAGTCAAGCATATAAAAAATAAAAAACTAAGCATAGCTACAAGTGCTTGTTTCTTCTTTGGTTTTGTATTACAGATAATTAGCTTGTTTTTCTAGGATTGCAAATTTCTTGACGTTTTAAATATTTTATGGTAGTATATAATTAACCTCTCAAGAAATTAGGCACAACAAGTAAGACCTAACTAAGAGTCGACATTTTTTAATCTATTGAGAGGTATCAATAGATTTTTTAATTAAATACTATGTTAACAAAAGAACAAAAAAAAGCTAAAGTTGATCAAGCTAAAGCTAAAATTCAAGATTCTAAATATTTAGTTTTTACTACATATACAGGAATCAAGACTCCAATGGTTGAGGAGATGAGAGATAGCTTAAGAGAAGTTAACTCTAAATACTCTATCATTAAGAGAACTTTAGGTTATTTAGCCCTAAGACAAGCAGGACACAAAGATGTACCACTACTTGATTTATTTAAGGGTCAACTAGGTATGGCTTTTATACAAGATGATGTTTTTGCTTCTTTAGCAGCTTTAAGCAAGCTAGAAAAAGATACAAAAAACCAATTTCAAATTATAGGAGGAATTCTAGAAGGAAATTTTTATCAAGCTGATTTTTTACAAAATTTAGCTATCTATCCATCTAAAGAATCTTTCTATACAAAATTTATTTTTAATGTTAAGTACCCAATTCAAAAATTAGTCTTAACATTAAATGCAATCAAAGATAAAAAAGAAAATTAATAATAAATTTAATTATGTCAGAAGAAAAAAAATTATCAGCTAAAGTAGAAGACATTTTATCTAAAATTGAAGATTTATCAGTTTTAGAATTAAATGACTTAGTTAAAGCTTTAGAAGAAAAATTTGATGTTTCAGCATCAATGCCAGTAGCAGTACAAGCTGGTCCAGCACAAGGAGGCGCAGAAGAAAAATCAGACTACACAGTTGTCCTTACATCAGCAGGTGAAGGTAAGATTCAAGTCATCAAGGCTGTTAAGGAATTACTAGGCTTAGGCTTAAAAGAAGCTAAAGACTTAGTTGACGGAGCTCCAGCTAATATTAAAGAAAATGTTCCTACAGAAGAAGCAGAGTCAATTAAAAAGACTCTTGAAGAAGCAGGTGCTACAGTTGAATTAAAGTAGTTTTTATGAAAAAGACGTTTTTAACGTCTTTTTTATTTGAAATAATTTTTAAAATATTTTAAACTGTATATATATCAATTAAACAAGTATTATGGAAGATGGAATAGAAGCAGCTAAAAATTTACACGCTCTTAGTCAAGAAAAAGTTAAAGAAGAAAAAGAAAATATAGACAAAAAAGAGAAGGTAGATACAGGACAAGAGGCAGGAGAAAAAGAAGTACTTACTTCTTTAATTATTACAGAAGATTCAAATAATCCAGGCTGGTATAATATTATAATACCAAAATATTTTAAAAAATCTTGACATTTAACTGATCCAAAAACACAAGAATTTCTTTCTAGTTTTCAAGATGATTTTCAAAATAATCCAGGATCACCTTCTATTATTAAAATTATAAAAGACAAAGTAAGTTTAATTCCTACAGAATTTGTTGGAGAAGATTATGAACCTATATATGGACACATCTCACAAAATACTTTAGAAAAACTTTATGATTTATTTGATAAGATAAAGATTATAAGTGAAACAGAAGGAATTGATCTAAAAAAAGAAGAAGGAAAATATATTTTAAATGTAGATAAAGAATATGAAATAAATTTTAAAGATAAAGATGAGTTTGTTAATTTTTTAACAAAATATATCAACTTACACGAGATAGATCAAAAAGAAAAACAACCATATCTTATTTCTCATACACAAGATAAAGATTTCAAAATAATTATCCCAAAAACAGAAAAACCAGAAGAAATTTCTGGTACAAGTGTAAATATTCTATTTAATATTATTTTATATAGAAATTAAAAACAGATTTATATTCAATAAAAAGATGTATATTGCATACATCTTTTTTAATTAAAAAATAAAATATAGCCAAAGGTGTTGACAGGTGTAAAAAAATTGTATAGAATAGATATATAGTGGTATAAAGTGGTAAAAAATGGATTTATGTTTATAGGAGAATACACACATTCAATAGATGGTAAGAATAGATTATTTGTTCCTACCAAATTTCAAAAAGACCTTAAGCAAGGGGTCGTTGTTACTCGTGGACTAGATAGTTGTTTATTTGTTTTCACATTAAAATCTTGAGAGCAAATAGCAGAAAAATTAAAATCCATGCCACTTACTAATCAAAACTCAAGAGCTTTTGCCAGGTTAATGTTAGCAGGAGCTATGGAGGTAAAATTAGATAAGCAAGGCAGAATACTTTTACCACAGTATCTAAAAGAATTTGCTTCACTTAATAAAGAAACAGTTCTAGCAGGTCTATTTGATAGAATAGAAATCTGGAATAAAGAGTCTTGAGAAAAATATAAAAAGCAAACAGAAAAAGACTCAAATAAGATAGCAGAGAACTTAACAGAATTAGGAATTTAACATGCATATACCAGTTTTTTTAAATCAAATAATAGACAGTCTAGATGTACAGCCAAATGAGAAATACATTGACTGTACTTTAGGAGAAGGAGGTCATGCTTTAGAAATACTAAAGAAACAA
>JAQVPP010000032.1 GCA_028702045.1 Minisyncoccota bacterium | reverse complement strand
TGGATAGTATATGCCTTTTTGCCAACTATATGCTGATATTCATCAAGAGGATGACCTGTTAAATATATGCCTAGTAAATCAAATTCTCAGCCAAGTAATACATTCTTTTTTATTGATTCATCTTTAACTGTCATGTCTTTTAGTTCTGAATAATCATCATTTTGAGCAAATAATCCTCCTTGTTTTGATTCTTTTTGTTTTTTCTGATTCTGGACATATTGCAAAATAGTTTCTAGATTATTAGCCATGGTTGCTCTGTTTCCTAAACAATCTAGTGCACCAGATTTAATTAAATTTTCTAATGATTTTTTATTTAGAACTATTTCATCTGATCTATTAAGAAAATCTGATAATGATGTGTATTTTCCATTTTTATTTCTTTCTTCTGCAATAGCTATAGCTACATTCTCACCAATATTTTTAATTGCAGTTAAGCCAAAATATATCTCATCTTCTCCATGAACACTGAACTCTGGGTATGAGTAATTAACTGATGGTGGAAGAACCTTGATGTTCATCTTCTCGCAGTCCTTTATATCAACATAAATTTTATCTTGAGAATCACAGTTATTTGTCAAAAGAGCAGACATGTATATAGCAGGATAGTATGTCTTTAATCAGGCTGTCTGATAAGCAATACGTGCATATGATATTGAGTGAGCTTTGTTAAATCCATACTTAGCAAATGGCTGTACCCAATCTCAAAACTCTTCTGCCTTAGCTTTGGTCATGCCATTTTTAACAAGTCCTTCAATTAATTTTGGCTTTAATGATTCAAGCAGTTTTATTTTTTTCTTACCTACTGCTTTACGCAAAATATCAGCTTGCCCCATAGAAAAACCACCAAACATATGAGCAATTTGCATTAACTGTTCTTGGTAAACCATGATTCCATAAGTAACCCCTAAGATTTTCTCAAATCTAGAATCAAGATAGTGGATTTCTCTATCATTTAACTTATTATCAATATATGTAGGGATAAATTGCATAGGCCCTGGACGATAAAGGGCTATAGCAGCAGACAAATCTTCAAAACAAGATACTTTCATCTCTTTGATTACTTTAGTCATACCCTCTGACTCAAGCTGAAATACACCAATTGTATTGCCTTTTCTTAATTGCTCATAAACAAGATCATCTTCTACACCTAGTTTATCTAGGTCTATATCTTCGTTATATAATTTCCTGATAACCCTAAGAGCTTGCTTGATAATATTCAAATTAGCCAAGCCAAGTAAGTCCATTTTTAATAATCCAATATCTTCTACATAATTTTTGGAATATTGAACCAATATATCATCTTTTGATTTGGCTGAATTTTGAATTGGGACATATTCAGTAAGTGGTTGTGGAGTAACAACTACTCCAGCAGCATGTACTGAATAATGTCTAGCTACTCCTTCTAGTTTTTTAGAATAATTTAAAACTTCAGTAGCTCGAGCATCTTGATCTATTATTTCTTTTAGATCTACAGAACTCTCTATTGCTTCTTTTAAAGTCATGCCTTTTGGTATGGCTTTAGATATGGAGTCGCCTAAGGCATACTCATATCCTAAAGATCTAGCTACATCACGCACTACCATTTTGGCTTTCATTATTCCAAAAGTGATAATTTGACAAACATGATCTTTACCATATTTATTGGAAATATATTCTATTATTTTTTGTCTGTACTTATCAGCAACATCTAGGTCTATATCTGGTGGACCAATACGTTCTGGATTTAAAAATCTTTCAAAAAATAAGTCATACTTTAATGGGTCAAGCATGGAAATCTTTAAAATATATGAAACAACACTTCCTGCCGCAGATCCCCTGGTGTTGTATGGAATTTTCTCTTGTATACAAAAATCAATAACATCTTGAACAAACAAGAAATAATCAGAAAAACCAGCATCTTTGATTGTTTTAAGCTCATAGTTTACCCTCTCTATAATTGTTTCATCTTTTGGATCATAGTAATTAGGCAAAAGACTAAATATAGTTTCTCTTAATTGCTCGGTTGCATTTTTCCCATCTTTGTCTGGAATTTTAGGATAATTATTTGTTTGAAAATCAAGTTCAAATTGACATCTGTTTACTATTTCTCTTGTATTTGAAAAAACTTCAGGATGATCTGTAAAATGTGGCTCAAGCTCTTTTGGGTCAATAATAGATAAATCAAAATCTTTTAAAGTAAACTTATCATCATTTAAGTCTTTACCTGTTTGGATGGAGAGTAGTACCTCATGAGCATCTTGATCATCTTTGTTTACATAATGAGCATCGCAGGTTAAGATAACTTTTAAACCAAATTCTTCTGCTAGCTTAAACAATGTTTTATTTACCATATCTTGATCTTCATGATTTTTATGATACTGAACCTCTAGGTAAAAATTATCTTTACCTACAATATCAAGATATTCTTTTAGAACCTTTCTACCTTTATCTATTCCTCCTTTTACAATAGCTTGAGGAACTTCTCCTTGGATACAGGCTGAGCTAAAAATAATGCCTTCATGATATTTTTTTAAAAGGTGTTTATCTATTCTTGGTTTGTAATAAAAACCTTCTAAAAAAGATGTTGAGACTAGCTTGCATAGATTCTTGTATCCAGTTGCATTTTCTACTCAGGCGATTAGATGATAATTTTTGCCATCACCTTTTTCTTTTTGATAAAGTTTACGTGGAGCTACATAAAGCTCACAGCCAATGATTGGTTTTATTCCTTCTTGCTTGGCTGCTTTAAAAAACTCAACAGCTCCATACATGTTACCATGATCTGTAATAGCTACAGCATCCATGTTTAATTCTTTTACTCTATTTAAAAGATCTGGAATTTTAGTCATTCCATCAAGTAGGCTATAATGTGTGTGAATATGTAGGTGAGTAAAATCCATTTTTTCTTTTTTATTTGATATATTGATTTTAACTAAAAAAATTAAAAATGTCTAATCAATAAAAATGGGATTTTGTCAAATTTTTTAATTGAAAAACACAGTGGGTAATTTTCCCACTGTGTTTATTTTTTTTTAATATCTACTTTATCCCAAATAGCCTCCTTTTTGCCTTAATTCTAACGTGTCCACAATTGGACTTAGAAAGAATTTTTAGTGTTTCGATAGGAGTTGCTGGATGCTCAGCAATAGCTTCCAGTACAGAATAACTAGTCCAGGTGCTTGTTATTGATTCTATCACCTGGTCGTTCACATTAGAATTTTCTTTTAGGGCAATTTTTTTTTAGCTCTTCGCAATCAAAATTGCCTTGAAACAAATTAAGAAGACTAATTGTATCTCCTTGTTTTGCAACTAAAAGTTTTTCTGCTTTTTTAATACTCATCAAAAGCCTCCTGTATGAAAATTTATATTATATTATCATTTTATTATATTGTTGTCAATAAAAAATTTGAAATACTTTTGCTTTAAAACTAAAATACTATTTTTTTCATATATATCTTCTCCTGCTCTTCAATCAATTCTTTAATAATCTCTTTGTTTTTTTGATTTGATCATGGTTTTATCATTTCTTCTTGAATGTCTAACTGTATTTGAATAAATTTTTTTAAAATTTGATCTTTTTTTTCTTTAAAATCATCATAGTCTTCTGTTTTTTGTAAATCATCTATTTCGCTATTAAAAAAAGAAAAAGAGCTGTAAGTTATTTCTTTTTTCTTAATTTTTTCTTTTAAATTTCTTAATTCTTGGAAACCAGTTGGATCAATTGAAAAAGATTCAAATATATCAGAAATATATTTAAAATAATTAAATTTACTTTTCTCTTGATTTTTTTCTAGAGTATTATCCATATTATTTGTTTATGAAATTTTTTAAAACTTGATTTGCTTGTTTTTTATTTTTTACTCAGATAACATTTGGGAATTTTTTAAATCAGGTTATTTGCCTTTTAGCAAACTGGCCTATTTTAAAATTGAGTTGTTCTATAGCTTGTTCTTTAGTTAATTTATTTTCTAGAAACCTGTTAATATACCTATACTCTAGGCCTAAATCATCTAGTTTTTGAGAAGAGATGTTTTCTTTTTTTAAATCATTGATTTCTTTAATCATCCCTTTATTGATTCTTTTATTTAATCTTTTTTTAATTAGCTCTCTAACTTCTTGAATATCTTTATCTATACCCAATATCAATATATCTCTTTTTAATGGATGTTTTTCAATTTCTGTTGTTTTTATTTCTTGGTTAACCTCTATGGCTCTAATTATTCTTCTTTTATTTTTTTCAATTGATTTTGCTAGGCTTGGGTTAAGTTTATTTAAAATTTGTAATAAATCTTTTATTTCTTTTTTATTTAATTCTTCGCGCAATTTTGTATCTACTTTAACTTTAGGAAACTTCCAGCCTTGTAAAAAAGAAATAATATAGTATGGCGTACCTCCGCAAATAATAGGTAGTTTATTTTTTTCTTCTATTTCTTTTAAGGCTTTTTTGGCATCTTTTTGAAAATCTACAACAGTATACTGATTTTGTACATCTTGGATATCTAATAAGTAATGTCTAATGCCTTCTGAATAAAATTCCTTCTTATTGGGGTCTTTTTTGACTTTTCTAGTGCCTAAATCAAGTTTCCTGTATATTTGCCTACTATCAGCAGATATTATCTCTCCATTGTACTTTTTAGCTAAATATATGGCTAAATCTGATTTGCCTGAGGCTGTAGGGCCTATGATAACAACTAATTTTTTCATTTTTTATTTTTATTATATCAAATTTTTTAATTAAAATAAAACAA
>JAQVPP010000031.1 GCA_028702045.1 Minisyncoccota bacterium | reverse complement strand
ACTATTATGTTGATAGTGATATAAGAACAGAAGAAGATCTTCAATACATGGTTATCCCTAAAAGAGTAGAAGATAATAATTACAATAGTGACAGATATTATATTAGACCATACGGTTCTAAAATGTTGCTTCGTGGTGGGGGCTGGCACATTGGGTCGGATGCTGGTCTCGCTATGTCGAACTTGCACTATTACCCTGCGATTTCGAGTTGGTACTTCGGGGGGCGGTGCGCTGAGTAATGTTTAGTGCCAAAGCACATAACATAGTATGCAAGAATAAAGACGTAATAACATAGTATACAAAAGAATCAAATAATCAAAGCAATTAAGGAATAGGTTACAGAAACAAAAGTATGTATACAATAAAGATAACTAAACCATAACACAATTCTTTTAATCAACCGTAACTACTTCAAACAAATCAAAAAAAAGAAAAACAAAGAATAAAAAAGAATCAAAATAAACTGGAGCGGAATTTATCATAAATTCCGCTAAAACTTAAGATCTTTGATTTTAAGTTTTTTAATTTTTTTGAAAACCTGTTTACTTTTTTAAAAAAACTTTGGTATACTTAATATATATACAAAAGAAAAAATATATATGTTTAAAAAAACAACAGAGCAAATTATTGAGAAATCAATAAAAGGAGTAGTTAGTATTTTTGTTTTACGTGAAAAACAAGATTTTGAAGAAAATAAAGAAGTTTTATTAATTGAGGGAAAAGAATATATCAAATTAGGTAATTCTTCTGCTTTTTTTGTTTCCAAAGATGGATTAATCATATCCAACTATCACTCCTTAATTTCAAAAGATCTCATATACAAAATACAATGAGAAAAGAAGTTTTATGATGCTAGTATTAAATATCTTGATGAACAAAATGATATTATTTTATTAAAAATAAAAAAATTAAAACAAACTTTCCCTTTTTTAAAACTAGGAGACTCATCTAAGTTAAAATTAGGTAATCAGGTAATAGCTATAGGAGATGTGCTAGACGAGTTTGAGAAAACTGTCTCCACTGGTATTATTTCAGGTTTATCCAGATATATTAAGATGGAAACAGTTTTACAAGGATCACTAGAGTACAAGGGGCTTATCCAGACAGACGCAGCCATTAATCCAGGCAACTCTGGTGGTCCATTAATTAACGATAAAGGAGAGGTTATAGGTATAAATACTCTATCAGTTCAAGGAGCTGAAAATATTGGACTAGCTATACCAATCAACTATATCAAAAAAATCCTTTTTGATTTAAAAAAGTATGGAAAAGTAGAAAACATCTCTTTAGGAATAAAGTATGTTTTAATTAATCAAGAAGTGGCAGAAAAGAGAAAACTACCTATCCAGTGCGGAGCTTTTGTTGTTTATGGATCAAGTGATAGTCCACACTTTGGCGTAAAGAGGGGTAGTATTGCTGAAAGACAAGGTATTTTAGAGGGAGATATTATCTTATCAATAAACGATCAAAAAATAGAAGAAAGTTGTAATATTAATGATGTACTTAAGTCATACAACAAGGGAAGTAGTATTTTTATTAAAGTTTTGAGAAATAATAAAGAAATTAATTTAAAATTTAAACTAGAATAACACTTTACAATTTTTAAAAAATATGATAGAGTATAGATAATTAAAAAAACACTTTTTTTGTGAAATAGCTTTGACTTTATTAAGCTATTTTGGTAAAATATTATTGTTTTAACTATTTTAAACAAATTTTATGAATACAACAATACAAATTATACAGTTAGTTTCAGGGTTACTTTTAATCTTTTTAACAGTAATTCAGCAACGTGAAGGAGGTCTTGGGTCAGCATTTGGTGGATCTTCAGGTGGACTATATACAACTAGAAGAGGATTTGAGAAAACACTTTTCTATTTAACTATTATTTTAGCAATTATTTTTGTAATTTGTTCAATACTTATTTTTGTCATATAAAATGAATATTTTTAAAAAATTAACAAATAATTTAACAAAATTAAGCAAAAAAGATAAAAATCTATTTTTTATCTTTTTAAGTTTTATTATTTTTGGTTTATTTTTCTTAATTCTTTTCTCAAGTTTAACCAAAATAGAGCCAAAAGTTAAAGGTAAGATTAGTTATGGTACATGGATTCAGCCTAGATTCATTAATCCAATTTTAGCTAATAATGAAACTGATTCAGAATTAATTAATTTAATTTATGATAGTTTAGTAGAGCTTAAGGAAGATGGTTCTTATGGACTTGATTTAGCCTCAAATATATTTATCTCTGATGACTACAAGACATACGAGGTCACTTTGCGTGATGATGTATATTTTCATGATGGAGAAAAGTTTGATGCAGATGACGTAATCTATACAATTAAATTAATTCAAAACCCATACTACAAAAGTCCTTTAAGAGAGATATGGAAAAATGTAGTTGTTTCTAAAAAGGATGACAACTTACTTGTTTTTAAATTACTAGAGCCAAATAATATTTTTTCTCAAGCATTGTCTTTAAAAATATTACCTGAGCATATCTGGAAAACTATCAGCTATAAGCAGATAGCCCTTACAGAATATAATTTAAAACCAGTAGGTACTGGTCCATTTATGTTTGATAAGTTTGAAAAAGAGCAAGGAGGTAGGATTGTTTCTTATCATTTAAAAAGAAACCCTAACTACTATAAAACTAAAGTATATATTACTGATTTTGTAATGAAGTTTTATAATAACTCTAGTACTGCATTTGAGGCACTTCTAAAATCAAAAATTAATTTGATAAAAGAATTATCTCCAAGTCAGTACAATATGATTAAAAATAAATTAAGCATTAGTGTTAAAGGCTTAAAATTACCTACATATTATTCTATAATTATTAATCAAAAGAATAAAGATATCTATGATATCCGCTTAGCCCAAGCTTTAGAATATGCTATTAACAAGCAAGAACTAGTTAATAAGGTATTCTATGGTCAAGCAGAGCCAATTAATTTACCTATTAGTAAAGGATTTTTAGGTTATATAGAGGATGACAATACTTCTATTTATGATATTTCTAAATCAAAAGCCCTATTATCAGAAATGAATTTTAAAGATATAGACGGTGACGGTTATCTTGAGAAAAGTGGAGAAAAGTTTGAATTAAGTTTTATCGTTGCATCTATTGATCACTTATTACTTGTTTCAGATTATCTAAAACAATCTTTTGATAATATTGGTATTAAAGTAAACTTAAAAAGAGTTCCTTTAGTAGATTTCCAAAACGAGTACTTGCTAACAGGTAATTTTGATTTGATTTTATCAGGAGTTAATTATGGTATCAAACCAGATCTACACTTTATCTGATCATCTAGTCAACCATTAAATATATCAGGTTTTCACAGTACAAAACTTGACTCATATTTAAGTGCAAACTTAACAGAAACAGATCAAAATAAATATGAAAAAAATTTATTTGAAATTCAAAAATTATTAAAGCAATATAAACCAGCTATATTTTTATATAACGACTTTTACTTATATGCTAAATCATCTAAAATCAAAGGAGACAATTTGACTGTTTTAAATAAATATTCAGATAAGTTTGAGAATATACATAATTGGTATATGTATCAAACTAAAGTTTTCAAATAGCCAGCGTGGCGAAATAGGTAGACGCACAAGTCTCAGAAACTTGTCTTATTTTTAAGGTGAGAGTTCAAATCTCTCCGTTGGCACATATTTTTAAAATATATTTATATAAACTAAATTTTATTTATGGAAGAAAAAAATATCCAGGTACAAAAGTTACCTATCAGAAGAAATACACACAAGCGTGTTAATTTTTCTCAATCAAGCAAACCAAAAGAAAATTCTGGTGACTGTGTCAGAGTTATTCCTTTAGGTGGGTTAGGGGAAGTCGGAAGAAATATGCATGTTATTGAGTATCAAAAACAAGCAATTATCATTGACATAGGTCTTCGTTTCCCAGAATATACTATGCATGGTATTGATTTTTTAATACCAAACATTGAGTATTTTAAAGAGCATCCAGATGTTAAGGTTCTAGGTGTTTTGATTAGTCATGGTCACTATGATCATATAGGAGCAATACCATATATTATAGATAAATTAAACTATCCTCCAATATATTCTCCAGGTATGGCTAAAGGGATTATCTTAAAGCGTCAAGATGAGTTTTCTCATTTGAAAAAATTAAATATTAATTTAATTGATAAAAAGAATCTTCAACTTATTAACTTAGGCCCATTCAAAATAGAGCCATTCCATGTAACTCACAGTATACCTGATTCTCTTGGTTTCTATATTACCACACCAAAGGGAAACATATTATTTACAGGTGATTTTAAAATAGATTTTCATCCAGTAGTAGATAGCCCAACAGATTTATCTAAAATAGTTTCTTTAGTCAACAAGGGAGTAGACTTATTAATGATAGATTCTACAGGTGTAGAGAACAAAGGTTACTCAGTTTCTGAAAAAGAAATATATTCAAACCTAGAGGCTCTATTTGAAGAAATACAGGGCAGAATAATTCTTTCTACTTTTGCATCTTTAGTTGGAAGAATTCAACAAGCAATTTGACTTGCAGAAAAAAATAATAGGAAAGTTGCTTTAGCAGGTTATACTATGAAAGCCAATTTTGAAATAGCTAAAAAATTAGGTCACATTAAGTGCAAACCTAGAACAATGATAGATATCAGAGATGTTAACAAATACAAGCCAGAGCAGATATTAATTATTTGTACAGGAGCTCAAGGAGAAGAGAATGCCATGTTAAACAGAATCATCAGTAAGACAGATAGGAATATTAGGTTAACTCCTCAAGATAATATTATCTTTTCCTCATCTGTTGTTCCTGGTAATGAGATGGCTGTACAGAACTTAAAGGATAATATTTCAAAACAAGGAGCAAAACTTTATCACTACAAGATGTTAGATATTCATGCCTCAGGGC
>JAQVPP010000008.1 GCA_028702045.1 Minisyncoccota bacterium | reverse complement strand
AATCAAATGAGATACAGCATGCTCTGTTCCACCTATATACAAGTCAACTGGCATAAAATATTTCTCTTTCGCTGGGCTAACTACCCCATTTTTAAAATCAGGAGAAATATATCTTAAATAATATCAACAAGATCCTGCCCACTGAGGCATAGTATTTATCTCACGCTTTGCCTTTTCTCCACAAATAGGACATTTCACATTTACCCAAGAATCGATACTAGCTAAAGGAGATAAGGCATCATTATTTATCTTATACTCATCTAACTTAGGTAACTCAAGTGGTAAATCGCTTTCCTTTAAAGGCACTGTTCCACACTTTGGACAGTGAATCAAAGGAATAGGCTCTCCTCAATATCTTTGACGAGAAAATACTCAATCACGTAACTTGTAATTTGTTTTTTGATTAGCCCCAACAAACAATGCAATCTTATCTCTAGCTTCTTCTGTTTTTCTATCATTAAAAGGGCCAGAGTTAATCAAATAACCCTCTCCACAGTAGCACTCACCTTCTTGTACTTTTTCTCCAAACCTCTCTATAACCTGAATAACATCTAAGTCAAACTTCTTAGCAAAATCAAAATCTCTTTCATCATGAGCAGGTACTGCCATAATAGCCCCAGTACCATAGTTCATTAATACATAATCAGAAATATATACAGGTATCTCTTTATTAGTTGCTGGATTCTTAGCATATACACCCAAAAATTCACCAGTCTTTTCCTTAGCTAAAAACTGCCTCTCCAAATCTGTTTTCTGCCCAGCCTTTTTAATATATTCACGAACATATTCAAGTCTGCTCTCTTCGCATATCTTTTCAACTAATGGATGCTCTGGAGATAATACTAAATAAGTAACTCCAAACAAAGTATCTATCCTAGTAGTAAAGACAGTAACCTTTTCCCCGTACTCAGGAATTAGAAACTTAACCTCATATCCAGCCGACTTGCCGATTCAGTTTTTTTGCATTGTCTTTATTTTCTCAGATCAATTTACTGAATCCAGATCACTTAACAATCTCTCTGCATAATCAGTAATCTTAAGCATCCATTGTTTTATATTTTTCCTCTCTACTGTACAATCACATCTAAAACATTTCCCATCATGCACTTCTTCATTAGCCAAAACTACGCCACAATCAGGGCAATAATTTACTGGCATCTCTTTTTCATATGCAAGTCCAGCTTCATATAGTTTTAAAAATATCCACTGAGTCCACTTAAAATATTCTGGGTCAGATGTCTTTATCACTCTATCCCAATCATATGAAAAACCCATCAACTCTAGTTGTCTCTGGAAATTCTTAATACTATCATCAACTGCCTTTTTAGGAGATATATTATTTTTCATTGCATACTGTTCTGCAGGCAATCCAAAAGAATCATATCCCATTGGATGCAAAACATTAAACCCTTGCATTCTGTAATATCTAGATAATATATCACTACCTGTATATCCCTCTATATGTCCAACATGCAACCCATTTCCACTAGGATAAGGAAACATATCTAATATATATTTTTTAGGCTTAGTAGTACTATTAGATGTTTTGTTAATTACATAACCCTCATCTTTTCAAACCTTTCTTCATTTATTTTCAATTTTATGAAAATCATATTCCATGTTACTCTTTTATTATTTTATGTTTTATTTCATCATCAATTTTTTCAAGAAAGTCTTTTACAGAAAATATACCTACATCACCAACTCCTCTTTCTCTTACTGACACTACATGGCTCTCTTCTTCTTTCTTACCTAAAACTAAGACATAAGGAATTTTGAGCATCTCTGCTTTTCTTATCTTTTTGCCCAAAGTTTCATTTTCATCCATTAATAAAATTCTAACATCTTTTTCCTCTAGTTCCTCTTTTACTTTCAAGGCATACTCAACATTGCCCTCAGAAATAGGCAAAATAGCAACTTGCTTAGGAGCTAATCATAAAGGAAATGCCCCCTTGTACTTCTCAATCAAACAACCCATAAACCTTTCCATAGATCCTAGTACAGTCCTGTGCACCATGACAACTCTTTCTTTTTCATTATTAGCATTAACATAATTAATATCAAATCTATCAGCTAAATTAAAATCAAGTTGTATAGTAGGTCCTTGTCAGTATTTACCTAAAAAGTCTTTTACTGATATATCTATTTTAGGACCATAGAATGCACCATCACCCTTAGCTACTTCATACAAGGTATCTGTTTTTTTCAAAGCTTTTTCCAAAATCTCTTCTGCTTGTTTTCACATCTTTACCTCACCTATATAATCCTTTGGTCTTGTAGATAAAAATACTTTGTAATCCTTCATTCCAAAACTAAGTAACATAAACTTAGCTAACTTCAATACATCTATTATTTCTTCTTCAAGATTCTCCATAGCACAAAATATATGAGAATCATCTTGAGTAAACCCACGTACTCTAGTTAGCCCATGTAATTGTCCACTCTTCTCATATCTATATACAGTACCAAGTTCTGCATATCTTATAGGCAAATCTTTATATGATCTAATTTGTGATTTAAAAATCTCAATATGAAATGGACAATTCATTGGCTTAATTTGGAAAGTTTCATTCTCATCTTGCATAATAGGTGCATACATACTTTCTTTATAGTGACCCAAATGTCCAGAACATTCTCATAATTTTAAATTAGCAATATGTGGAGTATAGATTAACTCATATCCTCTTTTTACATGTTCCTTTTTCCAAAAATTCTCAATTTCATTACGAATCACTGCACCATTTGGATGTCATAAAATTAACCCAAGTCCAACATTTTCATTATTACTAAATAAATCTAATTTAGATCCTAGTTTCCTATGATCTCTCTCCTCTGCTTCTTTTAGTAATAGTAAATAATCTTTGAGCTCGTCATCATTTAAAAAAGATACTCCACTGATACGAGTAAGCATATCATTTTCCTCTGTACCTCTAAAATATGCACCTGATAAGTTTAATAATTTAAAACTAGTTGGCAACATGTTTGTATTACGTACATGAGGCCCCTTACACAAATCAATGAAAATATCATTTTTTTGCTTTTTCAAATTATCCACATCCACATCTTTACCTAATATGTATAATGTAGCTGTAGTTACTTTCCCCTTATTATCTTTTTTAGCTTCCTTTAACTCATTAATCTCATTTTGATTTGTTGTTCCATACTTTTCCAAATCCTTAAGCAACTCTACTTTATATGGTTGATCCAAAGACCTGAACAACTTAATTGCTTCCTTAATTTCAATTTCATATTTAACAAACTTCAATCCTTGGTTAATGATTTCTTTCATGTCTTCCTCAATAACCTCTAAAATATCATCTGGTAATTTCTTAGTAGTTTTAAAATCATAATAAAAACCAGTATCAGTACTTGGACCAACACCAAACTGTATATCAGAAAACCTACTCTTTAGAGCATAGGCCATAACATGAGCCAAAGAATGACGCACTGTTTCTATTTTCAAACTAGACATAATATTTTTATTATTATTTATATATATTTTTAATTATACACTATTATATCATAAAATCAAAATATGTTAAGCAAAAAAAATTTACGCTCCATACATATTAAAAATCTTCATATACTCAACATATACATAACTTCTATCATACTTTGTAGAAAAATCACTTAATCTTAGAATCTCTAAATCAATTAAACGATCTATAACCTTTTGAGCACCTCTTCTTGAAAAGCCAGTTCACTCCATAACCACCTTAGTAGAAATAATTGGCTGAGAATACAACTTATCTAAAACAAGCATAGTGCTATCATGCTCTCGCTTAGACAACATGGAAATTTTCTCCATATCTTTTTTATATAAATCAGATACCTTTTTTAAAAGATTTATTGATTTTTTAGATATATCAATAACCCCATCTAAAAAAAAGTTTACCCATTCATCAATCTCTCCTTTATGGTAGTTATTTAATTTTTGATAATACTCAACTTGATGTTTTTTAAAATACGAAGATAAAAACAAAACAGGACTTTGTAATAACCCTTTATCTTTTAAAAGTAAAGTAATCAAAAGCCTCCCGCATCTACCATTCCCATCCAAAAAAGGATGTATAGTTTCAAATTGAGAATGAATTAATGCAATCTGGATTAATGGATAAGTAAAGGCATCATCATAAAAAAACTTCTCTAAATCAGATAAACTCCTAGTCATTTCTAAAACAGTTGGAGGAACATATGATGCCTCGCTTATATTCTTTCCTCCAATCCAATTTTGAGTTTTCCTAAATTCTCCAGGATTAGAAAAATAACTAGCCCTAGCTCCTGTCATTAATTCTTTATGCACTTCTCTTAGCAACCTCATAGACAAAGGTAAGTCACTTATCCTTTTAAGTCCGTATTGCAATGCCTTAATATAATATAAAATATCATCTGAATCAGTATCTTTTTCATTAACCCCTATATTAGTTTTCATAAAATCAACAACAGTTGCTCTGGTTCCCTCAATTTGTGAAGAAGACTCTGCATCTTTAGCCATAAACATCAATAAAAAAGAACTTAATTCTGGTAATACATGTATGATTCCATCCAATTTTCCTACTAAAAAATGAGCCTCATTAGACTTCTCTAATATTTCTTTTGAGAAATTAAGAGCATCTTTAAAAGGAAAATCAAAAGGGATAAAAGACTTATACCCTTCATCCTGCAATACATATTTACCAATTTGTGTATTCATATTTTCTACTTAATTTATACATATATTATACCATTCCTTAAAATATTAGTCAAACAAAGATACTAAAACGCATTTCAGTATCTATCTCTAACTTAAAAAGATACTGAAACGCATTTCAGTATCTTTCTTAATTAGCTAGATAATTATTTTTAAACATATAGTTATCTGTAACTTCCTCCCCAAATCAACTAGGTTTTAAAAAAGATAAACTTTCTCTCTCTGACTTAAACTCAACTTCTACTAGAATCAATCCCTTTAAGTCCCCCATAAACACATCTATTTCCAAAGTATTATCCATATATGGAACAAAGTATCTTTTCTTCTCAACTTTCTTTTTCACTAAAGGTCATAAAGAATAAAATTCTGCCTTACTAATTTCCTTCTCTATTTCAGATCTAACCTTACCTTTACCTTTTTTAACGGTTAAAAAATATTGATCATCTTTTTTCCTTAACCTCACCTCTACATCACTAGATCTATTATTTAAATATCCTTGTAAAATAAAAGAACAAGGATATTTATCCATCTCATCCAAAACACTACCCACTAAAAACTTCCTCTCTATTTCTTTAAACATTTTTAAAATATTATATATACATATATATTATACTAAAATAAAAAAACATATTCAATAAAAAGAGCCCCTCTCACAATTATATGAGAGGAGCCCTGTTTTTTCACCAGACAATTTCTTTTTCTAAGTCCTCTCTTAATTCCCTTAAATCTTTGTCTTCAGGCAAAATAGAAAACAACTCTATTATGTTGTTAAAATAGAACATTGAAGCATAGTTGCTATTTTTTATGTTATTAATAATAGCTCTAATCTCATTATTTTTCTTTCTTTTCACAGCTATTTTCAATAAATAAAAATAGTATTTAAACTTCACTTCCCATACTTCTTGACTAGAAATATTAGGGTTTCCTTGAATGCGACGAGAATTTTTAAACTTATTAAAAGGATTGTTAGCTTTTGAAAAAGATTCTAGCAATCTATCAATAAGCTTTTCTTCCTTGTCATAAAAACCAACACGATACAGAAAAAATAAAAACCTAAAGCTAAAACCGCAATCGTTATAACTACGCATATCTTGCTGTAGTTCTAAATGTATTTGATCAAAAATACTCTCTATATTTTCCTTAATCGCCAAGGTCAAGAAGTACTCTCGATCAGAACAACTAGGTCCTCTAAATCTCAATATATATATACATTTACGCCAAACTAAAAGTTTCAATTCTTTAAAATCATCTTCTATTTTTAGCATTGGCTTCATCCATTCAAGATCTTGGAGAACTAAATCTTTTCTCAAAATCTTCTCACTAATAACAATTAATATCTTCATATTAACATCAAATAGCGAAGGATCATCTAAAGCTTCTTTGTGTACTCCCCAAAAAATATCCACAAGAATATTAAAATTCTTCTCATTTTGAACTATTTTTTGAATTTGATGTAATATAAAATCAACAATATCTGGCCTCAACTCCTTATTCTTTTTAATAAGATCAATCCAATCAACCAGACCAAAATTACTGTTCTCTAATTCTTGTAAAGCAAGTCTTTGTACTCCTGAATTAGAATAAGCTAAATTAGCGACAATGATTAACTGCTTTTGAGACGAGACTCTTAAAAGGCCAATAATTGCTGTATCAAAAAATTCTGATTTTTTTAAATCACTAGTAATTAGATACTTTACAAGACGTTCCCAGTCCTCAAAGGATTTAGATCTTTTAATAATTTCCTCTATTCCCATACTCCAAGCTTTTCCTCCCACAGAGCACTTTTTGACAAATTTCCACCATTTTTTTAAAGTTTGAATTAAAGATTTTAAATTATATTTAATCCTCCCTTCTAAATTAATAGAAATTTTCTCACTTTCTAAAATGGTAATCCAGTTTTTATAACTAAATTCCAAATCAGTTAATTTTCCTCTACTGTTCTCAAGACTTTCTCTTATATTGTCTCTTCCGAAAACAGCCATTATCTGTCTCATATCCTCTAAACTTAACATCATCATTAACTCCTTTCTAATAGTTAATATATATGTAAATATGTATAATGTTCAAAACTATTTATAATATACCACAACTACACAAAAACAGCAAATAAAAAAGATATCAAGCAAAAGCTTGATATCTTTGTGGACCATAGGAGATTCGAACTCCTGACCTCCTGCTTGCAAAGCAGGCGCTCTACCAACTAAGCTAATGGCCCTTAGTGGACATAGGAGGACTCGAACCTCCGACCTCGTCATTATCAGTGACGCACTCTAACCAGCTGAGCTATATGTCCTAATTCCATTAATTTTAAATATATCTTATTTTAATATATTTTTGAAAAAATTTCAAGACCCAGACTAGTCAATGACCTTGCATCCCTTTAATTCCTCTAAAGAAGTAAAATCATATTTTTTCTCAACAATAGTTTTATGCATACCATTTACAATAAATTTATTACCAACAACAATTAAATATTTAATCTGACTTGATATATAGAAAAGAATAAAACATAAAACAATCAAAGATACTACCACATACATAACACTGGTTTTATCTATTTCACCTTTTTTAAGTCTAGTTAAGACTTTTTTATTTATTATTGGCTTCAACACCTGCCCCTGTTGCTGACTCTGAGGCTGTGTTGTTGGCTGGTTTTCTGAGATAGACATATCCTATTAAGTTTACTTGATAATTATTAGAATTAGACAATTTTGCCTGTTGAGCTTGCTTCTCCTCTTCAGTTAAATTAACTATTGTCTCAATTTTAGCCGACTCTTTTTTCAAATCTTCTGGCAATTCTTCAACAATATTTTTTACAGCTACCATATCTTTTAAGAAAAATAATATGTCGCTATTTTGCAAATCACGCAAAAAGAATACAACATTTTTCATACTACCTGTTAAAAGTAAGTTAAAGGTTTGAGAAGGTAAATCTGCTGCAGTTTCCTTATTCTCTTTAGAATAATCAAACAAAGGATCTAAATAATATTTATTAGCCATCCTGACAATCTCCTTCTCAATATCCTCAAGATCACACTCTTTAGCAATAGGCATAATATATGGAGTAAGTTCTCCTACAGCTTTTTTATTATTTGTTTCAAGATAAGAAACATATTCAACTAAATCATTTAATTGATATGTTTTTTGCTTTGTCTCCTCAAGAGAGCTAACTATATTATCAATACCTTGTCTCTGCACAGTTATTATAAATATACTAAAACCAACTATAATAATAGTAGCAATAATTTGATAAGTAATTTTCAACTTAACAGGTATAGGTTTAGACAATGTCTTTTTTTCTTTTGTATTTAACTTCAAAAACTCCATTACATATTTTTAAAAATATATACATATAATATAACCAAATAAAAAAAATAAATCAACAACAAACTATACTATTTATATTTTTAAAAAACAAAGTAAAAAATTTGCGTTGCTAAACAAATAAAAAAATGATAAAATAAAATTATTATGGAGCATAAATATTTACATATATTAAACACATATTTTAAAAAAGATATGAATAAAATAAGAAAGCTATACCCAGCTCTTTCTTTTAAACAAATTTTTGAAAAACTAAATACTGAAAATAAAATATATAATGTAGATAAAATTTATGAATTTTTAAAATTAAGCAACATAGAACTTATTCTACAACAAGACCCAGAATACCCCAAACAACTAAAAGAAATACACAACCCCCCACTAGGCATATATGTAAAAGGTAATAAATACCTACTAAATCAACAATATATATTCCTAGCCATAGTAGGAACAAGACAATGTACTCCATATGGCATAAAAGCCCTGGAAATCATCCTACAAGACCTACAAGGCTATAGTATAGCTACTATCAGTGGACTTGCTTATGGGATAGACACCTATGTACATAAGTTCTCTATCAAAAATAATTTGCCAACTATAGCAGTTCTGGGTGGAGGAATAAATAAACTCTATCCAAAAATAAATCAAGAATTATCTAATCAGATAATTCAAAAAAATGGATGTATTATCAGCGAATATGATCCCAACTCAAGACCAGAACAACATCACTTTCTCGAAAGAAATAGAATAATCAGTGGGCTGTCCAGAGGTATTATTCTAATAGAAGCCTCAAACAGGAGTGGATCGCTAAACACAGTCAACACAGGGCTAGATCAAAACAAAGATATCTTTGCTCTCCCTAATTCCATATTTGCCCAAAAGGGCAAAGGCACCAATCAACTTATCAAAGAAGGTGCTAAACCAATTCTCTCAGGTCAAGATATAATAAATGAATATTTTTAACAATATGAAAAAATTAATAATAGTAGAAAGTCCATCTAAGGCTAAAACAATCTCAGGGTTTTTAGACAAAAAAGAATATGATGTAGTAGCATCTTTTGGTCATCTAAGAGACTTACCCAAACACTCTCTTGGTATTGATATAGATAAAAACTTTGATCCAAAATACTCTATTTCTAGAGAAAACAGTAAAAAAGTAAAAGAGCTAAAAGAAAAAGCTAAAAATAAAGAAATAATCTTAGCAACTGACGAGGATAGAGAAGGAGAAGCTATTGCCTGACACTTGGCACATATTTTAAATTTAGAAAACAATACTCAAAGAATAGTTTTTCATGAAATTACCAGTGATGCCATCCAAACAGCTCTACAAAATCCAAGAGAAATCAACATGGACCTAGTCAACGCTCAACAAGCTAGAAGAATATTAGACAGACTAGTCGGATACAAGCTATCCCCTTTTCTTTGAAAAAAACTTTTAAAAGGATTATCTGCTGGTAGAGTCCAGACTCCTGCCTTAAAACTAATTTACTTAAGAGAGCAAGAAATTAAAAATTTTAATCCAGAAACCTACTACTCTATCAAAGGTATTTTTGAAAAAGATTGTCAAGGAGACTTAACTAAAATAAATAATAAAACATTTAATAAGTTTGATATAAAGGAAGATGAGGTAAATCAAATAAAACAAAACTTAAACAACAAAACAGTAATAGTAGAATCAGTAAATATAAAAGAACAAAAAAAGCACCCACTACCTCCTTTTATCACAAGCACCTTACAGCAATCTGCCTTTTCTCTTTTTAACTTTTCATCCAAAAAAACAATGCTCATAGCTCAAAAACTATATGAAGGAAAAGATATTAATAAAAAAAGAATTGGACTAATCACATACATGAGAACTGACTCACTCAATATTGCAGCTAAGGCAATCAGTGAGGCCAGATCTTTTCTAAAAGAAAATTATCCAAAAGAACTACCAGATAAACCCAATCTATACAAAACAAAATCAAATACAGCCCAAGAGGCCCACGAAGCTATCAGACCAACTAATCCATTACTTACTCCAAATAGTATAAAAGAATATCTAACTAGTGATGAATACAAGCTATACTCATTAATTTGAAATAGATTTATAGCTTCACAAATGACGCCAGCTACACTTTTAAAACAATCTATAATATTTACATCACAAGATACAATAGATTCATATACTTTCCAAAATACTTATCAAAAAATAACTAACTTAGGTTTCCTAAAAGTTCTTCCTGTTCAAACCAAAGATGAAAATCATAAAGATATACAAGAAAAAGATATTTTAAAAATTAATGACAT
This sequence comes from Minisyncoccota bacterium, assembly GCA_028702045.1. Classification (GTDB taxonomy): domain Bacteria; phylum Patescibacteriota; class Minisyncoccia; order UBA6257; family JAKLIH01; genus JAQVPP01. The sequence continues at coordinate 9,201 of JAQVPP010000008.1, read as the reverse complement.
ACAAACAGACAAGCATCTAACAGAACCTCCTGCTAGATACAACGATGCTAGTCTCATTAAAACTTTAGAGCAATATGGTATAGGCAGACCATCTACATATGCAAGTATCTTGTCTGTCCTAACAGATAGAGGTTATGTAGAATACAAGCAAGGATCAAAAGGTATGTTTTTAACTGATATTGGGGAAAAAACAGCTGAACTATTAATCAATAATTTCACAACTGTTTCTGATCTCAAACTCACAGAGCAAATAGAAAACCAACTAGACACTATAGCTAAAGGAAAACTAGAGTACAAAGAAACAATAAAAAACTTCTATGATCCTTTTATTAAAAACCTAGAGGAAAAAGAAAAAACAGTAGAAAAAATAAAATTAATCAAAGAAGAAAAAACAGACAAGCTTTGTCCAAACTGTAATGCAAACTTAATTATCAAAATGTCACGCTTTGGTAAATTTTTAGCTTGCCCTAATTTCCCTAAATGTAAATATACAGAAACAATTATTGATGAAAAAAATGCAATAGATTGTCCAAAATGCAAAAAAGGTAAAATAATAAAAAGAAAAACCAAAAAAGGTAAAGTATTTTATGGATGTACAAATTATCCAAACTGTGATTTTATCATAAACACAAAACCTCTAAAAGACAAATGCCCTCTTTGCAGTTATCCATTAACCAAACAAAAAACAAAATACAAGTGCACAAATAAAGAATGCAAATATGAACAACCTATTAAAACAAATAAACAATAACACCAAAGAATATTTAACAGAATCTGATTATCAAAATATACTAAAAACTTATGCTGAACTATATAACAAGTCTCAGAGCAATGAAGAAATTGAATATAATTTAAGTTTAGCTAATCAAGCAAGTAAAATGAAATTAGATGCAGACACTATTATTACTTGTCTACTCTTTAATTTAAATAAAAAAAATATTGAAACTAAATTTAATACAAACATACTTAACTTACTAAAAGAACTAGATAACATAAATAAAATAGAAGAAAAAATATTAACCAACACAAAAAGAGAAAGATCTGCAGAAAACAAAAGAAACCTACTAATAGCTATGAGCCAAGATCACAGAGTCCTCATAATTAAAATAATAGACACTTTAAAAAGATTGGAAAAAATTCATTTAGAAAAGAATTCTACAAAAAAATATATAGAATCAATACATGCCATAAAAGTATATGCCCCACTAGCCTATAGATTAGGTTTTGAGGGTATATGTTCTCAAATAGAAAAATTATCCTTTCCCCACGCATATCCTAAACAATACAAATTAACTAAAAGATTTTTAGGTGACAAATATGAAAAACTTGAAAAAGAATTAATCAAAGCCAAGCAAGAGATAGAGGTTTTTTTAAACAAAAATAACCTACAATTTAATTCTATTGAATTTAGAAGAAAACAGTTTTACAGTATTTGAAAAAAATATAAAAAACACAATAATTTTTCTCAAATATATGACATAATTGCTATTAGAATTATCACCAATACTATTAATGACTGCTACTTAATTCTAGATATGATTCATTCATTATGACCACCTATAGAAGATAGATTCAAGGACTATATCAAAGTTCCAAAACAAAATAACTACCAAGCACTACATACAACCATACTCAGAAACAACCAACCAATAGAAGTACAAATAAAAACTCAAGAAATGTATGATAGGTCTCACACAGGTATAACTAGTCATTGAGTATATAGCCTAACTAAATTAAATACTTGAAATAAAATACCCAAAAAACTAAAAACACTAGAAAATATTAACTTCAAAACTACTCCAAAAAATGAAGTTTTTAAAATATATAAACATGATATTTTAAAAGATAATATATTTGTCATATCACCTAAAGGAGATGTGTATTCTCTGCCTCAAAACTCTACTCCACTTGATTTTGCATACAAGATACATACTGATATTGGTAATAACTACTTACAAGCATATGTAAATAATAAAAAAGTCAAACCAACACATATTCTAAAATCTGGAGATATAGTCAAAATAAAAACCAAAACATACTTTACTTTAAAAAAATATTTCAATTAAAAAACCCTTACATATGTAAGAGTTTTTTATTTTATAAACTATATTTTCTGTTTATCATCCACAACTATCATGCATAAGGCCAGTTAGATCGGTTCCTGTTTCAAAAGCATCATCATTATCACCACCGTCTGTTGACTCTTTATCACTAGCACCACCATTTACATATGCTGTTGACTCCATAGCTGTCATAAGCTTGAAGTTACTATCTGCGTCACAACTAAATGCATATGTATAAGATGTTGTGTTAACTGGATCAAGAGGAAGAGAACCAACTGCAGAATCTGTTCCGAAATTAATAGGTATCCACCCATTTCCATCTACAGTAGTATCTAGTGAACCAGCAACAGATGCTGAACCAGTAGTACAAGTTCAACCTGTAGTAGGTGTTACAGAAATATATGCAATATCTGCTGTTGCATCTCCAGTTCCACCTTGGCAAATAGTATTACCTAAACTGATATAGTATGTAATAGCTCCTGAAAGAGTTCTCATATCAGAAAGCCTTTGGGAATCTCTTGTCTTTTTAAATACTTCTGCTGGATTCAATGCAAATAAAACAATAGATGCTAAAATTGCAAGAACAGCAATAACGATCATAAGTTCTACAAGGGTAAACCCTTTTTTGTCTTTAGATATGTTCATAATTTTTTTATTTTATTAATTTTTTATTAATTTATTTATATGATTAAGAAGGATTTATAAAATAATTTGTTGAGGTTGCAGGTAAAATATTTAAATCTGTGCCGACCTCATAAATATCAGAAAAATCTCCTCCATCTGTACTTTCTCTATCTTGGTCTCCGCCATTGCAATAATCATCTGATTCTAAATTAGCATTTATCTCAAACTCATAATCACTGTTACATCCATACACATACATTGTAGATACTGTTCCATACGGCCCACCATTTACAGGATCTTTTGGCAATAAGTGAATAGCAGGATCTCCAGAATTACTTAATGGAACAGGTAATCAACCAGTACCATCTATTACTACCGAACTCGTACTAGATCATGCACCAAACGAAACTCCATCAGGAGCAGTTGGGTTAGACCCAGTTGTTGCAGCAGTAGCTCATAAAGTTCTAGTTCCTCCACCACCATTACACAATGTATTAGTACCATTATCTAATACAGGATCATTTGTTCTAATCAGATAATATCCTATTGCAGAAGACAAAGTATTTAAATCTGCTAGTCTTTGAGAATCTCTAGCTCGCTGAAATAATCTTGCAGGATTTAGTGTCATCATTACTATAGAAGTAAGTATGGCAATAATAGCAACAACTATCATCAGTTCCACCAGAGTAAATCCTTTACTTTCTTTCATAAAAATATATTATCTTTAATATATATTAAGTTTAAAAAAAGTTTTTTAAAAAGTCAAGCATTTTACTTACTTTTTAAAATCTTCTATTTTTTTATGGTCTCCAGAAATTAATACATCAGGCACATCTCAACTAACATCATCACTAATTACAAACTTACTTGGCCTAGTGTATTGTGGATACTCTACATATCCTTCCTCTACAAAACTTTCTTCTTTTAAAGACTCTTCATTTCCCAAAACTCCATCTACATATCTAGACACTCCTTCTATTAGAACCATAGCTGGTGCCTCTCCTCCAAACAACACATATTCTCCAATAGATATTTCTTCATCAGTTAAGTGCTCCTTAACCCTAAAATCTACTCCCTCATATCTACCACAGATCATAACAATCCTATCATATGAAGAAAAATCAATTACTTTCTTTTGCTTCAACACCTCTCCACTCGCAGAAAATAAAACAACCTTAGTTTTAGGGTCCTTTTTTAGCTTACCCTTACCATCATACTCCTGTGCCCCTAATATCTCTTTTAAAGCCATATAAATGGGTTCTATGCGCAATAACATACCTGGTCCACCACCAAATATCTTATCATCAACCTGTCCGTGCTTGTTTATCGATCAATTCCTTAAATCATGTATATTAATCTCAATCAATCCTTTTTTAATTGCTTTTTCAATCAATGAGCTCTTAATAAAAGAATTAAAATATTCAGGGAAAATTGTTAAAATATCAAACCTCATAATAAAAAATTAATTTTTTAAAAAATCAATTGGACTATAGTATCCATAATATCTTGGATATTTTAAAGAATACTCATAACAATAATCATCTTCACAAACCTGTCCTCCATATGGATTATGCAAAACATTTCCTTTTTTTATTTCAAAATACAAATTAGGATTTAAAATATCATTTTTATCACAACCATTATTTTCCAACTTCCAGTATTGATTACACCCATACCCAGAAGTTCCAGTAAAACCAATCACCTCTCCTTTCTTTACCTTATCTCCTACTTGAAAAGGTTTACTAAATGAAGACAAATGTGCATATAAAGAATAAACCTCTTCATCATGTTTAATAATTATTGTATTACCAAAACCTTTATCATTAACAGATGTATAAAATACACTACTAATTTCTCCATCCATTATAGAATATACCTCTTCTATATTTAATGTAGCAAAAGTAATTCCAGTATGCTGTAAATATTCTCCTTTTATTTTTTTAGAAGGAGACAAGTATCCATTAATAATAAAAGTATTATCAAAATTTACTGGCATAGCATATTTATCTAAATTAATATTATCTTTAGTATATTTTTCAATTAAAATCACAGGAGTATTATACTTTACAAAATCAAAAACAATCTCTGCATACTTATCTTCTAATCTCAAACATCCTCCACTAAAGTCTGAATCAACTCTTTCTCCATTTGCATAGTATGGTATACCATGAATAAAGAAATCCTCATAAAACTGAAACGAAAAAGGCATGTACACAGGAGACTTAGATGATAAATGTTTAAAATATTTAGCTCCTACCCTATACACACCAGCTGGAGTCTTAAACCACTTATCATCAGGACCCTTAGACACTATCTCATATTCATTTTCAATAAAAGCCTTATTAATTAAAAACAATCTCATCTCAGATAAGTTAACCACCACAGCTTTTCCATTATCAGATAAGTTAGATGACAATGTAACTATATTATTAAATAATTTTTCTTCTTTTGTTTCTTTTTGAATTTCATCATAATCAAATCCTAAAGAAAAAATATATTCTCTATTTTCTCCACTAACACGTACAACAAAATAACTAAAAAATACTAATATAAGTAAAACAAAAAAATAACCAATAAACCTTTTCATAACTAACTAATTAATTTCATATATATCTTAAAAATAACACAAAAACATAAAAAAAGAAAGAGACCAAACTCTTTCTTTTTTAATAAACAAATTTAATTATGAAGCTAAGTCATCAATTCTTTGATCAATACTTACATCACCTCTTTCTCCTTCTGATGCAGGTATTTTGATATTAATTCTTGATTGATTTCTTGCACCAATAATTCTCATAATTGTTCTAATTGATTGAATTGTTGCACCCTTCTTGCCAATTAAATGACCCATATCAGAAGGATCTACATTAACAACTAATAACACACCTCTTTCATCAATTGTTCTTTCGATCTTTACTAATTCTGGTTTTGAAACAATACTCTTAATAATTGTTTCTAAAACTTGTACGTCTTCCATATCTCTATATTTATTTTTTTCTTACTAGCTCGGACGAAAGCTATACTAAAATTCTAAAAAATTTTTAAAAAAAAGTCAAGGTAAATTTATATAAAAACTTACCTTGATTTTTTTATTTCTTTTCTTCTTCCTTAACTTCTTCTGTTGACTCTATTGGTTCCTCTGTAGTCTCCTCTTTTGGTTCCTCTACAACCTCTTCTTTTGGTTCTTCCTTAGGTACTTCCTTAGGTTCTTCCTTAACCTCTTCCTTTAGTTCTTCTTTTACTTCTTCCACCTTCTCTTCCTCCTTTTTAGGAACAACTTTATGTTTAGGTATTTTTACTCCCTCTATAATATTATGTGTAACTAATAAATTGTGTACACTATCACTTGGTTTAGCGCCTTGAGAAATTCAATAAAGAATTCTATCTTTTTTCAAATCTGACTCGTGTTGTATAGGATTAACCCAACCTAAAATTTCAATAAATTTATTACTTTTTACTGATTGTGTTTTTTCTACTAAAACAACTCTCATTATTGGCTGATGTTTTTTCCCTTCTTTTTTTAATCTTATAACTATCATATCTATTTTTTATTTAATTTATTCACCCCCATAATACCATAATTATCAAAATAAATCAAATTTAAAAAAAAGACAAAGCTCTTTTATTAATCTCCAATTAAAATAAATTACTAGTTTTCTTCAACTTCTCGTCTAGTGCTTGATTAACTAAACTATCAGCTAACTTATTGTCTTCTCTTAATACATGTCTAAAATTAACTTTTGTTTTTAATTCAATAATCAAATTATGTACTTCTAAATATAATAAAGCTAAATTCTCATTTACCTTATACTCATTATTCATCTGTTTAACAATTAGTTCAGAATCCATATATATATCAACAATATAATTAATAACATTTTTACTAAAAACTTGCTTAATTTTTTTCAAAGCAAAAATCAAAGCCATATATTCAGCTTGATTATTTGTCTTAATCCCTATGTATTCAGAATATTTTTTATCATTAATCACAACACCAATACCTGCATGTCCAGGATTACCACGAGATCCCCCATCTGTATATACAATTATTTTTTCCATTATTCCAAATTCTTTAAACCTTTTAATTTTTCATTTTCTAAATATGTGAGTAAAGCACCTCCTCCAGTAGAAATAAATACATTCTTCTTCCTACTAATCCTATTTTTAAATTCAGTAACAATATCTAGCGTATCTCCACCACCAACTAATATATTAGACTTTAACTTAAGCAGTTCATTAATAAACATACGTGTACCATCATCAAAGTCCTCATCATCTACACATCCCAAAGGTCCATTCCAAAAAATAGTTTTAGCCTTTTTCAAATACTCAAAAAATAGTTTAATTGATTTTGGCCCAATATCTAAAATATTATCACTTTTCCTGATTTGATTAATTAACCTATATGCCTTATTACCATTCTCATCTAGAACATAAAAATCACATGGTAAAATTACTTTATCATAGTCCAAATTCTTCAATACCATATAGGCCTGATTCCCAACAAACGATATACCAGTCTCAAAACCAATATATCTCAAAACAATATTAGCCAAAGCACCTCCTAAAAGTAGAAAATCATAATCTTCATTTAAAAAATGTTTTCCTATTTTCAACTTCTCATCAATCTTAGCCCCACCCAAAACTAGCATCTTAGGTTTTTTAGTTTTTTTCAAAAATGAATTAATAGTATCTACCTCTTTTACCAAATTACATCCTGCATAGCTTATCATCTTCTCACTTAATCCTAGTACTGATCCGCTATCTCTATGTGATACAGAAAATGCCTCATTAATAAACACATCTCCCAAACTAGACATCTTTTCTAAAAACAAATCAGTATTCTCATTATAGAACCTAACATTCTCAAGCAATACAATGCCTTCCTGTATACTATTAAACACTTCATCAAAAGTTGGATCATATATTGATTCTGAAATAAATCATACCTTATGCTTATATATCTTTTTCAAAATATCAGCAAAAATATACAAAGATTCTTCTTTTAGATAATTATCAAAATAGTTTTCTTTCTCACCTTGGGGTCTCCCAAAGTGAGAAATCAAAACTATCTTTTTAGCTCCATTTTTTAATAAAAAATCTATTGTTTCTTTAGAAGACTTTAACTTAATATTTTCTTCATTATATGAAACATTCAAATCAATGCGTACTAAACAATTCTTGCCTTTTACATTTTTAGCTAATATTTTTTTCATTTTATCTTAATTCGTATGTTATGTTTACTGTCTGAGAAACATCATAAGATCCTGACTGAATAGGTGCACTTACACTCATAGGAGCAGCCATCATACTCTCTCCTCCCATTCCCTTTACCATATCATAATCATATCTCATATAGTTGCTCTCATCAATTGATACTATTCTACCAAAATCAATACCAGTATTATTCTCTAACTGGGCCATTTCCCTTTCTATCTGAGCAATAGCAAGTATCCTAGCTTCATTTCTCAAACCTTCTTTATCTTCTATATCAAAAGATAAATTAGATACCTTATTAGCCCCTAAACTAGATACTTCGCCAAATATCTCATCAATTAAATTAAAGTCTCTTAGAGTAACCTTTACTGATTGATTTAGAATATATCCAACAATATCTCTTCTATACACGCTATCATCTTCACGTATTTCCTCATACTTTGGAGAAATATTATACTCAGTTGTCTTGATATCCTTTTCCTCTACACCCTTTGTTTTCAAAAAGGCAATAATACTATTCATCTTAGCATTATTTTCTTCTGATATGCTTGCTACTGTATCTCCCTCACTAATTACCCCTATAGAAAAATAGACAATATCAGGACTTGCACTAACCTCTCCAGTAGCACTTAATCTCATAGTCCTTACTGGATATATAGATGTTTCTGCCACTCTATATTGATGATACCCATATGCAAATACTGCAAATATTACACCAACAAATAAAATATATATAAATACTCTAACTGCTGGCATATTAAAAAAGTTTTCTTTTTTAGTCATAATAATTTTTTAATAATTTATTAAATTTTTTAACAATGATTTAAATTTAGTTGGATTTACACTAGAGGAGCCAACCAACACCCCATCGACAAATTTCAAATAATCGTTAATATTCTTACTACTTATAGATCCCCCATAATAGAATTTAATTTTCTGAGAAATCTCTTTACCAAACCTAACCTCTAGTCATGTTCTGATATTTTCTTGAATTTTCAATAATTGATCAGAATTAAGTGCATCACCTTTCCCGATATTATCCACAGGTTCATAAGCAATGGACAACTTCTTTACCTCTTCTGGTTTTATCCCACTCAAACACTCACTTAATTGCTTAAACAATATTTTCTTAATCCTAAAGCTTGTGTTATCCTCATCTGTTCTTTTAGTATGTTCACCTATACATAGCACTGTTTCAAAATTATTTTTCAAAGAATGTTTAAGTTTGTTATTAATCATACAATTATCTTCACCAAAATATACCTTTCTCTCTAAGTGTCCCAAAAGTACCAAATCA
>JAQVPP010000007.1 GCA_028702045.1 Minisyncoccota bacterium | reverse complement strand
TAAAAAAGACTAAAACCAAACAAATCTCAACCAATAGTGATGAGTTACAGAAAATTTTAGATGTACACCCAGTTGTCCCACTACTTTTAAAGTATAGGGAACTAACCAAATTACTTGACTCTTTTTTAACACCTCTACCTAACTTTATTGCTAAAGATTTACGCATACACACAATATGGAACCAAACAGGCACAACTTCAGGTAGGCTATCTTCTGAATCACCTAATCTACAGAACATTCCTCATTATGGAGAAAATGGCCAAAAGATAAGATCTTGTTTTGTTTCACCTAAAGGCTCATCTATTGTTTCTTTTGATTATTCCCAAATGGAACTTCGTGTAGCAGCTACTTTATCTCAAGATAAGGAATTACTTGATGCCTTTTTAAATAACAAAGATGTTCACCAAAATACTGCTAGCTTAATATTCAACATTCCGTACGACAAAGTCTCTAAAGAGGAAAGGCAAAAGGCTAAAACTTTTAATTTTGGTTTAATATATGGAATGGGTTCTCGTGCACTAGCTAAACAAGCAGAAATAACAGTAGCTGAAGCTAAAGAATTTGTTACAGAATATTTCTCTCATTACTACAGTTTAAAGAATTATCTAGAAGAACTACAGAATTTTGCTATAGAAAACAATTATTGCCAAACAGAATATGGCAGAAAAAGGTACTTACCATTTGTCTCTTATCTTAACCAACAAGGATCAAGCGAGAGGAGAATAGCTATAAACATGCCTATACAAGGTTTAGCTTCTGATTTAATTAAAATATCCATGAATAATATTTTCGATTATCTAAAGGAAAATAGTCTTTTAGATAAAGTTAAGTTTATCTTACAAATTCACGATGAACTTGTTTTTGAAATTCAAAATGATCTAATAGACAAAGTATGTCCAGAAATTCAAAAACTACTTGAAGAAAATGATAAAAACATTCCTTTAAAGGTTGATATTAAGAAAGGATCTAATTGAGGTGAAATAAAATAATGAAAGAATTAATTCAAAAAAAATTAAGAAATTTAAAAGATTATAGATTTATGCTATTTCTACTTTTTAATTTATCTCTTTTAGTTCTTTGCTTTTACCACTATATCTTTATTTTTCTTTTACTTTTCTCATGTATCTTGACTATTATTTTTTTAAACATTCTTGATAATAATAAAGTTCAACAACAAAGTATCTTTAAATTTAAAAATTTGCTTGATTCTTTGGATATGTATATTGTTTTTTTAAACAATAACCATGAAGTTATTTTTTCAAACAAATTATTTAACCAAAAATATCTTAAAGATTCTCATATTTTTTTAAAAGAATTTATTCAAAACAAAGACAGCAAGATATATTTTGAAAATGATATATTAACTAAATCAATTATTAAATCACACAATAATTTTTTTAACTTTTACACTTATTCTTTCCAAGATACTTATTTAAAGCAAAACTTAAAATTAATTGCTTTTCAAAATATCACAGATAATCAAAACTTGCTCAAGGCTAAGTCTGATTTCCTTACCCTAACCACTCATCAATTAAAGACACCTATCACAGGAGTACTATGGGCCCTAGAGATGATAAAGTCTGAAAAACTCTCAGATTCTGGTAAAGATATCATGTCTCAATCACTTATTTCATTAAATAATCTAAATAACACTATAGATAAGTTATTAAAAACAGCCTTTATCGAAGATAATAAGTACATCTATTCTTTTAAAAAGGCAAATATTAACAAATTAATTGATTCTGCCATAGCTACGTTCCAACCTAAAGCTAATCAAAAGAATATCAAATTTAATTTTATCAAAGATAAAGATATATTTATTAATATAGACAAAGATAAGATACTTACTGTTATTGAAAATTTATTTGATAATGCCCTTAAGTATTCTGAAAAACATACAGTTATTAATATATATCTTGAAGAAAATAAAAACAATCTTCTTTTATCAGTTGAAAATAAAAGTACCCCAATTAAAGATAAGGAAAAAGATCTTATTTTCACTAAGTTCTATAAAGGGAATAGTGATAGTGATGGTACTGGCCTTGGCCTATACCTTTGCAAGCAAATAATAGATAAACATAATGGAAAAATATATTTTGTAAACACTAAGGATACTGTAGTCTTTATCATCTCCATACCCAAAGACCTTTACACATAACCATATTCGTGATATACTACATATAGATTATTTTAAAATAGAAAGGAGACATGATGTATTGGGCCCTTAGAAATCATAATGGAGATCATGGTGTTAATTTTTTTGTCTTTTATTCTTTTTTTAACATTTCTAAAAAGGAGCAAATACATTTTTGCAAACTTTTAGAAAAGCCATATACCACTATCCTCCTATCCAGAATTTTTTGCCGCCAAGATCAACCAACCATTACACTTAAATACAATCCAAATAAATTTAATAAAAAATTCTTTTTAACTTTATTAAATAGACATAAAGGAGGTATTATTTTAACAAATTATTAGGTCTATAAAAAGAGCTATTTATTTTTAGCTCTTTTTTCTTGCAAAATTAACCCTTTTCTTCTATACTTAAAATATAATTATTTAAACAATTATCAATCAACGAGAAATAACCCAACTATATAACAAATAATCATGGATGAACTAATAGAGATTTTAAAAATTTGAAGAAGTGAACAAGCCTTAAAGGAAGGAAAAGAGGGAGGATATATTCTCCCATTTTCTACATTACAAGATATAGCTTTGAAAAAACCACAAACCCTTGATGATCTTAGGGAAATTAAGGGAATCGGAGAAATAAAACTTTTAAAGTATGGAGATGATATTTTAAATATTATTTGGAATAATAAAACTGACTTCACACAAACTTTTGAGGATAAGATATTTTCCGTTACAGAATGCATATCTATTTTAAAAAGATCGTTGCTTTCTTTAGGTTTGTTAAAAATACAAGGAGAAATTAGCGACATAAATTCAAGAGAAAAATATATTTTTTTTAAATTAAAGGATAAAAAAACAGAAAACTGTTTAAATTGTTTTATTGGCTATACCAATGTTAATTATTTAAAAGATAAGGCTATAGAGGGAACAGAAGTAGTAATATATGGATATCCAAATATATATAAAAAAGGTAATTTAACTATTGAAATATCTGATATTAAACTATTAGGAGAAGGTGCTATTAAACAAGCTTTTGAGAAATTAAAATTAAAACTTTTTCAAAAAGGATATTTTAGTGAAGATTTGAAGAAAAAACTTCCTTTTAATATCAAGACTATTGGATTAATTACTTCAGAATCAGGTGCAGCTTTAAAAGATTTTAAAAATAATCTAAAAGAACAAGGGTATCAAATATATCTTAAACATGTACTTGTTGAAGGTGATTATGCAGAAAAAAGTATTATCAATGCCATAGAGTTTTTTAATAAATTTCATATTAAAATGGATACTATTATATTAATGAGAGGGGGTGGTAGCCTAGAATCTTTAAACACTTTTAACTCTGAAAAAATAGCAGAATCAATAATAGCTTCTAAGATACCTATTATTACTGGTATTGGTCATGAAAAAGATGAAAGTATCGCTGATTTAGTTGGAGATCTTAAGTGTTCTACACCTACAGCTTGTGCTAATTTTCTTAATTTAAAAAAACAAAGAATTGAGGATTTCATAAATAAAAAAGAAACAGAACTAACTTATCTATTTAACAATTCATTTAATGATCTCAAAATTATTTTAAATAAAAAAGAAAATGAAATTATTTCTTTATTTGATCTAAAATTAAAAAATTTAAAAAATATATTAAGTAATAATTTTACTAAATTAAATAGTTCTTTAAATAAAGTTTTTTACTATTTTAAAGAAATTAATCAGAAATTCAATTATCTACTTAATACATATATGGAAAATATTAAGAATTTAAAAAATTCTTTAAATTTTAATCAAAAATTTCTTTTTTCTCATTTTACCTCTTTTATTAATACAACCAAAACATCATTAAATAATAAAGAAAATTCTTTAAAACTTTTAAATCCTCAACACATATTAAATAAAGGATATTCTTTAACCTATTTTAAAGGAAAAATACTAAAGGATATTTCACAAATTAAAAAAGATGATTTGCTAGATATTCAACTAAAACAAGGAGAAGTGAAAACAAAAGTCCAGGATATTAATATTAAATAATTTATATGGACTATAACTACACAATTAAAAAAAATAAAAGATCCAAGAATTTAAGAATCAAAATTAAATCAAAAAATAATATTTTAGTTACTATTCCATACTATATTTCATATAAACAGGGAGAGATTTTTTTAAAAGAAAAAGAACCTTGAATTTTAAAACATTTATCCAATATTAAAGAAAATCCTTTAAAATTCAAGCCATATACAGAAAGCAAAAAAGAAGCGAAAGATTTAATTATTAAAAAACTTAATTTTTTTAATGAAAAATATAATTTTAAATTTAATAAGGTTTTTATAAGAAACCAATCAACTATATGAGGAAGTTGCTCTAGTAATAAAAATTTAAACTTTAACTATAAAATACTTTTTTTAAAAGATTCTTTGCAAGATTATTTAATTGTTCATGAACTATGTCACTTGCAAGAAATGAATCATTCCAAAAAGTTCTATTCTTTAATAGAAAAAACTATTCCCAACTACAAGTCTCTGCAAAAAGAACTAAAAAAGTACTTAATTAATTAATTTTATTTTAAAAAATATAATTAACTTATCATGTTAATTAAATTATTTATCTTGTTTTTAAAGCTTAAAAATATTTTACAAATTAATTTTTTTTGTTTATACTTTTAGCATATAAAATAATAATTCAGAAATGGATAAAAACATCTTGTGGTATGATGAGCTTACCAAAAAAGATACAAACCTGGTTGGAGGGAAAAATGCATCTCTAGGAGAAATGATAAACCATTTATCTTATCGTAAAATTAATGATGAATATTTAGCTCTTGATTTAATTTCAAAAGCAATTACAAAATCCAATTACACCTTAGGTAAAGATATTAATTTTTCAATTGACATAGCAGCTAATTCTTTTTATATTAAAAATAAATATTATTTTCAAAATAAAAATATTTCTTCTATAGAATTGATTAATTATTACAAAAAACTTATCCAAAAATATCCTATAGTTTCTTTAGAAGATCCTTTAGAAGAAAATGATATTTCTTCTTGAAAATTATTAACTCAAGAACTAAGTAATACTCTTATTGTTGGAGATGATTTATTCTCAACCAATCCAAAATATATCAAACAAGGAATAAAGCAAAAACTAGCTAACTCTGTTTTAATCAAACCTAATCAAATAGGTACATTTTCTAAAACAATAGAAAGTATTAAGTTAGCTCAAAAAAATAATTTTAAGCATATTATTTCTCATAGATCAGGAGAAACTATGGATACTCTTATTTCTGACCTAGCTTATGCAACAGGAGCTTATGGGATTAAGTCAGGATCTCCTTTCCAAGATCCAAATATTAAAAATGATGTACGCAGAGCTAAATATCAGAGACTAATTGATATCCAAAATAAAGATAAAAAGGGGCCAGTTTGCTTAATCATATTAGACGGTTTTGGTATCAATAAGCATAAAAAGGGCAATGCTATATTAAATGCTAAAACTCCATTCTATAATAAGCTTTTAACAGATTATCCAAACACATCTTTACATGCTTCAGGTAGTCAGATTAAACTTGATCCTGGAGTATTTGGTAATTCTGAAATAGGACATACCTTAATTGGTTCTGGCAGAAAAGAACTAACTATTGATGTAAAAATTACAGATGAAATTAAAAAAGGATATTTCCACCACAATCATCATTTAATTAATTTATTACAAAAGGCCAAAAAAGAAAATAAAAAAGTTCACTTAATTGGTCTATTATCTAAAAGTAATGTTCATTCTAATTTTGAGCATTTCAAAGCACTACTTACTACTTGTAAAAAAAATAAATTAAAAGATGTATACATCCATGGAATACTAGATGGTAGAGATTCAGATATTAACGATGGAATTAATATTGTAAAAGAAACAAATAAATTAACAGAAATATTAAACACGGGTACCCTTAGTACATTATGTGGTAGATATTATGCTATGGATAGAGACAAGAACTGATCCAGAACCAAGCAAGCCTATGATTTATTCACAAACCTAAAAGGTAACTATACTAATAGTATTACCAAAACTCTTTCTGATTTCTATAACGAAAATAACTCAGATGAGTTTTTGCCCCCTACAGTAATTAATAAAGAAGGCCAAATAGATAATAATGATTTAGTTATTTTCTTCAATCACAGACAAGATAGAGCAAGGCAAATAGTTTTACCTTTTATTGATTTAAATTTCAAACATTTCACAAAAGAAAAAACAGTTTTAACTAATGTTATCACCCTAACAGATTATTTTAATTCAAATATTAAATTTGATAACTTAACAGAACTTTATCAAAAAAATAAATTAAAAAATCACTTAACAGAAGTATTATCATTAAATAATGTTAAGCAATTAAAAATAACTGAAACTGAGAAGTATGGACCACTTACATACTATTTTAATGGCGGTAATGAGGATATATATGCTTTAGAAGATAGGATTCTTATTAACTCTCCAAAAGAAGTCAAAAGCTATGATGAAAAACCAGAGATGTCCTGCTATAAGATTAAAGATACTCTATTAGATAAATTAGGCTCATATAACTTTATTGCTGTTAATTTCCCAAACCCTGATATGGTAGGCCATACGGGAAACTTAAATGCAGCCATAAAGGCAATTGAGCATATAGACACTTGTCTTAAAGAAATAGTTGAGGCTGGGAAAAAATATGGCTATACATTCTTAATTACAGCCGATCATGGTAATTGTGAAGAAATGTTTGACAATAAGTCACGTCATCCACTCACTTCTCACACAAATAACAAAGTACCTTTTATCATAGTAGATACTCAAAATAAATATGAAAAAATAAATCTTAAAAAGCAACAAACAATAGCTAATATCGCTCCAAGTATTTTAGATTTATTAAACATCCCTATTCCAAAAGAAATGGATTCTTCTATTTTAGAATTAATTAATCACAAACAAAAGGTAAGTAAATTTAATCCATATATTGCCAAAATAGAAGCTAAAGAAATACTAGATTCTAGGGGAGAACCAACAATCAAAGCTAGAGTTGTCCTAAAGGATGGATTTATCTCAGAATACATATCTATCCCTCAAGGAAAGTCCAAATCAAAAAAAGAAACCAATCCATTTACAAACAAACAATCAATTGAAAATATCAAAACAATTGCCACATCTTTTGTTAAAAGAAAAATCAAAGTTACCAGTCAAAAATATATTGATAAAATATTAGATAAATATACTAACATATATGGCAAAGACGCAACTCTTGCTGTATCACTTGCTTGCCTTAAGTCAGCTTCACAAATTTTAAACCTAGAACCATATCAATATATTAGAAAAACATATCCAGAAGCATCACAAGAGTACAACACTCATCTAATGTTCAATATATTTAACGGTGGACTACATGCAATTAAAAACAAAGAGGATA
Source organism: Minisyncoccota bacterium (assembly GCA_028702045.1). Classification (GTDB taxonomy): domain Bacteria; phylum Patescibacteriota; class Minisyncoccia; order UBA6257; family JAKLIH01; genus JAQVPP01. The sequence goes on along the minus strand of JAQVPP010000007.1, from coordinate 12,102 downwards.
TTGGTAAAGATAAGATTTACTTCCAAGAATTAATGCTAAATATCCAAGAAGAAACTTATGCCAAAGCTTTAGAAAAAGCAGACAACATATATTTTAATTTAAAAGAAGTTTTAAAAATTCATAACTACGATTATTCTACTTTTGGAGATGAGGGAGGATATAGTCCAAACAAAATTAAAAATATTAATTTCCCAAATGGATTTGCTACTACATCTATTGCTTTTACTAATTACTTAAAAGAATCAAACATCTACACAACAATTAAGAAAAAATTAAACAAACTAAATACAAATAACTTAAAAGAACTTAAACAAACAGGTAAAGAGATTAGGGAATTAATTCTCAAAACCCCATTATCCAAAGATTTTATTTTTGACTTAACTAAAAGTTATGAGATATTAAGTAAAGAATATAATTCAAAAAATATAGATGTAGCTATCAGATCATCAGCTACAGCTGAAGATTCAAAAGATAATTCTTTTGCTGGTATGCATGAATCATTTTTAAATATCTCATCCAAAAAAGAGCTAGTTAAAAAAACTCAACACGCTTTTGCTTCTCTTTTCACAGATAGAGCTATAGATTACAGAAAGAAAAAAGGATTCCAAGATATGGAAGTAGTACTATCAGTAGGTGTGCAGAAAATGGTAAGAAGCGATAAAGCAGTCTCTGGTGTTATCTTTACTTGTGATCCAGAAACAGGTTTTGATGATATTATTTTCATTAATGCTTCTTATGGATTGGGCGAAAATATAGTTAAAGGAAAAGTAAATGCAGATCAAATCATAGTTTCTAAATATGCGCTAAAGAATGGCTACTACCCAATTATTGAAAAAAATATTGGACTAAAGCAAGATACTTTAATTTATTCTACTAAGACTCAAACAAAAAATATTCCAACAAAAAAATCTGATCAAGAAAAACTTTGCTTAACTGATAGCGAGATTATTACCTTAGCTAAGTGATCATTATTTATTGAAGAACACTATCATTGTAAGATGGATATAGAATGAGCTAAAGATGGAAAAGATAATAAGCTATATATTGTCCAGGCTAGACCAGAAACAGTCTTTGCTAACCAAGACAAGAATATTTTAAAAACATACTCAATTCTTGAAAAAAATAAAGAAACTCTCATACAAGGACTTTCTGTAGGTACACAGAGTGCTCAAGGTAAAGTACAGAAGATATTAAGTATCAAAGATATACATAAATTCAAACCAGGTAATATATTAGTAACTAAAATGACAGATCCTGACTGAGTACCAGTTATGAAGCAAGCTAGTGGTATTATCACAGAGCAAGGCTCTCGTACTTGTCATGCAGCTATTGTTGGCCGAGAACTACAGATACCTACCATAGTAGCTTGTAAAGATGCTTTAAAAATATTAAAACCAAATCAAGAAATCACTATCTCTTGTTCAGAAGGAGAAATTGGTAAAGTATACAAGGGACTACTCACCATAGACGTAGCAGAAACAGAAATTAACAAAAAAGAACTTCCAGTCAAATTATCTCTTAATATAGGAGATCCAGAAATTGCTTTCCAAAATGCTATATTACCAAATGATGGTGTAGGATTAGCTAGGGAAGAATTTATCATAGCCAACTATATCAAAATACATCCTTTAGCCTTAATCCACTATAAGTTACTAGACAAAGAAACTAAAGATAAAATAAATGAAATTACCAATGGTCAGAATAATGAAACTTACTACATCAACAGATTAGCTAATGGTATATCTAAGATAGCTTGTGCCTTCCATCCAAAAGAAGTTATTGTTAGATTCTCTGATTTCAAAACAAACGAGTACAGGAATTTAATTGGAGGAGAGTATTTTGAAGAAGTAGAAGAGAATCCAATGATAGGTTTTAGGGGAGCTAGAAGATATTATGATAAAGAATTTAAACCAGCCTTTATCTTAGAGTGTAAGGCAATCAAGAAAGTTATTGATTATTATGGTTTTAAAAATGTATCCATAATGATTCCATTCTGTAGAACTCCAGATGAAGCCAGAAAGGTACTTAAGATACTAGAAGAACAAGGATTAACCAAAGAAACCCTTAAGAGATACATCATGTGTGAACTGCCAAGTAATATTATCTTAGCTGATAAATTTCTTGACCTATTTGATGGTATGAGTATAGGATCAAATGATCTAACTCAACTTACTCTTGGTATTGATAGAGATAATGGACTCCTTAAAATTGATGACGAAAGAAATGAGGCAGTGCTAAAACAAATTTCAGACATTATTCTTAAGTGCAAACAAAGAAATAAATATATAGGGATTTGTGGAGATGCACCATCTACATTTAAAGATTTTATGAAATTCTTAGTTTTGAATAAAATTGACTCTATTTCTCTTTCTCCAGATGCAATACTTAAGACAATTCAAGAGTTAAATAAATTTAATTAAAGAGCCACAGATGTGGCTTTTTAATTTGTATAAATAATAAGTATATGGTACTATACAACTAGTTGAACATTTAAATTTTAAATTTACCAAGGAGGTAACAAATGAGTTGTCAACCCAAAACAGAAATAAGTTTAATAAATCAATCTATGTATAATATAATCAAAATATATTTGTTGTACCCTGAATTTTATTCTTATAATTTATTAATTATCAATTATTTAGAGTGTCTTTGGAGAGAAAATATATGTCTATCTGAAACTCATCGAACAGATAAACCGTTAAAATATTTTTTAGATGATATTTTTTTTCCTCAAATTATAGAAAAACTTGATCTTTCTAAAGAAGAAAAAATAAAATTATTTACAAAACCATTTTTAGAACTATCAGACCCTACCGACTTATTAAATCAAATTTTTGAATTAGAACCCCTTTACTCTTTTATCGAATATATTGACAGGAAGGCAATTCAAAAATATTTTGAAAAAAAGAAGTAATCAATAAATATTAGATCCCCCAGAAATTTCTGGGGGATTTTCATATATTTGATTTTTTTAAAAAATATAATATAATAGTAAGGATTAAAAAATTAAAAAAAGAACATATGGCAAAAACAGAAAAATATATTTACCATTTTGGTAATGGAAAAGCTCAAGGTAAAGCCTCTATGAAAGACTTGCTTGGCGGAAAAGGAGCTAATTTAGCAGAAATGACAAACAATAATGTTCCTGTCCCTCCTGGTTTTACTATTACAACTACTATGTGTAACTTATTCCATAAAAATAAGTGTAAATTTCCTTCATCTTTTAAAGAAGAGCTAAATAAAGCTATTTCAATTTTAGAAAAAACTACTAATAAAAAATTTAATGATAAAGATAATCCTTTACTTGTTTCTGTTAGAAGTGGAGCTAAAATTTCCATGCCAGGTATGATGGATACAGTATTAAACTTAGGTCTTAATGATAATACTGTAGTTGCTTTATCTAACAAATCAAAAAATGAAAGATTCGCATATGACTCATACAGAAGATTCTTAACTATGTTTGGTGATGTTGTTCTTGAAATTAAGCGAGAATTTTTTGAAAAAGCTTTAGAAAAGAAAAAAGAAAAACTCAATGTACAATTTGATCATCAACTAGATATAGATTCACTAAAAGAACTTGTAGAAGAATATAAAACAATAATCAAATCTAAATCAGGCAAACCTTTCCCACAAAAAATAGAAACTCAACTTGATTTAACAATTAAGGCAGTATTTAATAGCTGACAAAATAAGCGTGCTATTACTTATAGAGAATTAAATAATATTCCTCATGATATAGGCACAGCTGTCAATGTACAGGCTATGGTCTTTGGTAATTTCAGTGATAACTCTGCAACAGGTGTTGGTTTTACCAGAAATCCATCCACAGGTAAAAAAGAATTTTATGGTGAATATTTAATTAATGCTCAAGGTGAGGATGTAGTTGCTGGAATTAGGACTCCAAAAGAAATAAAAAATCTTCAAAAAGATATGCCTAAAGCCTTTAAGCAACTAAAGGATATCACAACCAAACTTGAAAAAAATTACAAAGATATGCAAGACTTTGAGTTTACTATAGAAGAAGGTAAGTTATACATGCTCCAGACAAGAACAGGCAAAAGATCAGCTAGTGCTGCAATTAAGATTGCTATGGATATGATAAAAGAAAAATTAATCAAAGAAACTGACGCTATCTTAAGAATTACTCCAGAACAAATCAACAATTTGCTTCATCCAATTATAGACCCTACAGCCAAATATGATATTTTAGCTAAAGGTTTACCAGGTGCTCCAGGTGCAGCAGTTGGCCAAGTTGTATTTGATCCAGACAAAGCTGTCGAACTCACAGATCATGGTAAAAGTGTTATTCTAGTTAGACCAGAAACATCTCCAGATGATATCAATGGAATCAATGCAGCTAAAGGCATCCTTACAGCTAGAGGAGGTATGATTTCTCATGCAGCTGTAGTTGCTCGTGGTATGGGTAAGTGCTGTGTAGTAGGATGTGAAGAAATAAAAATAAACAACAATTCTTTTAAAGTCAAAGATATAGAAATTGCAGAAAATGATTGAATCACTATAGATGGTAATACTGGTAATGTTATCCTAGGACAAGTAAATACTATCCAACCAACTATTTCCAAAGATTTACAAAGTTTCTTAAAAATAACTGAAAAGTATTCCAACTTAAGTGTTAGGGCTAATGCTGATACTCCAACTGATGCTCAAATAGCTAAGGATTTTGGAGCTAAAGGAATAGGTCTATGTAGAACAGAGCATATGTTCTTTAAAAAAGACAGATTGCCTTTTATGCAAGAAATGATTTTAGCTAACACAAAAGAGAAAAGAATCAAAGCTCTAGATAAATTAATTAATTTCCAAACAGAAGATTTCTATAACTTATTCAAAACAATGAAAGGCTTACCAGTTACTATCAGAACCCTTGATCCACCTCTTCATGAATTTCTTCCTAAAACTGAAGAAGAAGCTCAAGAACTTTCTAAAAAGATAGGTATCTCTGTAACTGATATATTAAATAAAACTAAAGATCTTCATGAAGTAAATCCTATGCTTGGTCATCGTGGATGTAGACTATCAATAACATATCCAGAAATACTAGAGATGCAAGTAAAGGCAATTACCTTAGCTGCACTCAAACTTAAGAAATCCAAAATATCTACAACTCCAGAAATCATGATACCACTAGTAGGTAATGTTAATGAATTTTTAAATCAAAAAGAAATAGTTATCTCTACTATTAAACAAATCCTCAAAGAGAAAAAATCAACTCTTAGTTATAAGATTGGTACTATGATAGAGATACCTAGAGCAGCTCTTACAGCAGATAAAATAGCAGAACATGCTGACTTCTTTTCTTTTGGAACTAATGACTTAACTCAAATGGGAATGGGTTTTTCCCGTGATGATGCAGGTAAGTTTATCAAAATATATCTAGACAAAGATATTTTCCAAAACGACCCTTTCCAAACTCTTGATAAAGAAGGTATTGGTGAACTTATCAAAATAGGAGTACAAAAGGGAAGAAAAGTCAAAAAAGATTTAAAAATAGGTATATGCGGAGAACATGGAGGAGACCCAAGTAGTATTGATTTTTGTCACTTAAATGATTTTACCTATGTCTCTTGTTCACCATTCAGAGTCCCTATAGCTAAACTTGCTACAGCCCAATCATACTTAAATAATTTGAAAAAATAGAAATACAAAAAAAGAACAGCCCTATAGCTGTTCTTTTTAATTAAAACATATTTTTTATTTTATTAAATCCTTTTTCTGTAATTTTCATACCATTCAACGCCTCTTCTCTAAACTTTTCTCCTAATTCTTCAAAGTATACGATTAAAAGCATATTTGTATGACCTTGTTTTGTCTCATCTTCTTTTTTAATTCACTCTCTTATCTTATCTTTAATTATTTCAACTTGATCTTTTATTGATAAAAACTCTTGTCCACTATTTTTAAATTTTATCAAACTCTCTTTGTAATCTTGATATTTAAATTCATATGTTGAGACATTTAGCCTTCTTGTTACTATATCTCTAAATTTCTTTTTAGCCATATCTTTTGCTTCTTTTATATCAGTAAAAGTTTTTTCAACAAACTTATCAAAATGCTCATTTCCCATATCAATATATTTAATTTTTATTAATATAATTTTACCAATTAAATAAAATAATTTCAAATTCTATTTTACAATTTTTTTTATTTTATGTTAAAATAAATACATATTAAATTAATGAAAAATATGACAAACATATATTTTTATTTCTCTATTGGCTTTATTGTTTTTATGATTTGGATACTTTTTATCGTAAATAAAAAAAGAAAAATAAATGAAGTAAAAGAATCATTAAATCAACAACTACTATTAGTTTCTTTACCTAGAGATATTAAAACAAAAGAGGGAACAGGAGTTAAGGAAATAATTGCTGTAAGTGAGCAGATTCTTTCTAACTTAGCTCAGTATAAAAAACCTATCTCATTAGAAATAGTCAATCCAATTAATGATAATGTTATATCTTTTTACTTATCTGTACCCAAACAAGATACTTCTTTATTTATTAAAACAATTACTGCTTTTATGCCTTTTGCCCAGGTAACCCCAGTCAAAGACTATTCTTTATTTACTAAAAATTCTCAAGTACAAGGAGCTGATATTGTTCTCAAAGAAAATTATGCACTAAAGACAAGAGATTATGATGAATTTTCCGAAGATCCACTAAAATCAATTTTAAATTCTTTTACCAAAGTAAATAAAGATGAAGGAGTCTGTTTGCAAATAGTACTCAAACCTTCATCAAGAAGAGAAGATTTAAGAGAAAAATTACAGCTATACAAGGAAACTAAAAATGACTCACTCCTTCTCAACACAAAAGCTGGACCTTTAAAAGAAATGTCTTTGGCCTTTTCTTCTTCATTTAAAAAAGAAGCTGAGGAAAATAAAGAGACTGAGAAAGAAATTAATCAAGATTTTGTTGAGTCAATGACAAAGAAGCTTTCCAAAAAACTCTTTGATTGTAGTATTAGAGTAGTAGTTTCTACTAATGATAAAACTACTAGCAAAATGATTCTTTCAGATATTGAAAATAATTTCTCAGATCTAGACAACCCAATACTCAATAGTTTTAAGTTTTTAAGAAACAACTCAAAAAAGTTTATCTTTAATTATTGCTACAAATTATTCACACCTAATACAAAAATCACCCTAACCACATCAGAAATATGCTCTTTTTGACATTTCCCACATTCTCTTCTAGAACTACCTAATGTTAACTGATTATCCTCTAGAACAGCTTATCCACCATCTAATATACCCTCAGAAGGCCTAAAAATAGGCTATAGCGACTACAGAGGAGAGAAAATGGATATAAATATACTTCCAGCAGATAGGAGGCTCCATATGTATGTTATCGGACAAACAGGTACAGGTAAATCTACTTTTTTAAAGAATATGATTGTCCAAGATATCCAAGATGGCAAAGGATGTTGTTACATAGATCCACATGGAGATATGACAGAAGAATTGCTAAAGTTTATCCCACAAAACAGAATCCAAGATGTTATTTACCTAAACCCAGCTGATCCTGACTTTTGTATAGGCCTTAATATTTTAGAAATTCACCCAAACTTAAAAACTCAACAACAAACTTTTATCATAGAAGAATTGTTAGAGATAATAGACAAATTATATAACCTAAAAGAAACAGGTGGTCCTATTTTTGAACAATATTTAAGAAATGCACTTATTCTTTTAATGTCTGACCAAGAGTCTCATACACTACTTGAGATACCAAATGTATTTGTTGATGATAATTTTAGGAAAAAACTATTAAACAGAACACCTAATGTTATGGTCAAAGACTTTTGAGAAAAGCAAGCACTAAAGGCAGGAGGTGATGCAGCTTTAAATAATATTTCTCCATACATCAATTCTAAATTAACTCCATTTTTAAATAATGATTTTGTCAGGCCAATTATTGGACAAATCAAATCTACAATTAACTTCAGAGATATTATGGATAATAAGAAGATATTATTAATCAACTTATCCAAAGGTAATTTAGGAGAATCTAGTAGTTATTTTCTTGGCATGCTTTTAGTAGGAAAAATTGCTTTAGCAGCTTATTCCAGATCAAACATTCCAGAAGATCAAAGACAAGATTTCTACCTATACATTGATGAGTTCCAAAATATCACAACCAAAACAATACCATCTATTCTTTCAGAAGCTAGAAAGTATAGGCTTAACCTTATAGCAGCTCACCAATTTATTGCTCAACTAAAGGATGACATTCGTGATTCTATTTTTGGTAATGTGGGTAATATTATTTCCTTCAGAGTAGGTAATGAAGATGCTGAGTATTTAGCTAAGTACTTTACTCCAGTTTTTGAGGCAAATGACCTTATGAATATAGACAACAGAAATGCCTACAGTAAAATAATGATAAATGGACAACCAACCAGACCATTTAATATCAAAACAATCAAGCCAGATGATACAGATGATGAGTATCTAAATGAAATAAAGAAATATGCTATAGATAATTACTTAATCAACAAAAAGCAAGCAGAAGTAAATATACAAAACCTATTTAACTCTATTAATCAATCAGCTAAAGATGAAAAAGAAAAGGCATACAAAGAAATATTAAACAAAATAAACGAACAAACAAAAAATGATTAATTTAATAAAAAAAATATTCAACTTCTTTTTTAAATTTGAATTTATAAGATTTGGTTTTATTGGATTCTGAAATACTGTAATAGATTTTAGTATTTTAAATTTTTTAATTTTTCTATTCCAAACAGATAATGATATATATTTTTTAATCTTTAGAGGAATTGCATTAATCATAGCTACAACCTTTTCCTTTTTTGCTAACAAGTATTTCACATTTAAAAATACTGATAAACATTCTTTTGTTCAAGGAACTAAATTCTATTTAATCACAGCTGTCTTAGTTATCTTATCTAATGTATTTTTCTCTCATTTCTTCTTAAACCTATTTAACAATTATCTTTATTTAGAAATATTTAACATTTCTCCAGATCTATTAAATAAAAACCTTGCTGCTTTTTGTGGCTTAGTTTTAACCATCATTGCTCGATATTTTCTTTTTAAATATTTTGTTTTTAAAAAGAAATAGGACAAATTTTATTTTTTATGATAAGGTTAATATAGATTACATTAACAGAAGGAGAGTAAAAATGTTAAAATTAAAATTGTTTTTTTGGTTCCTATTTGGGGGTAATCTTGATATAGAAAAATATAAAGATTACCCTAGATATGAAGAAGTATTAGTATTTTTTAAAAATCAAAACCTACCTATTTCAACCAGAAAATTTGTTGTTAGTTTTTTAAGTCCCACATTTTTAAAAGTTCTATACTTTATAGAAAATTTAAAAATGAAAAAAAGGGAGATGTTTGATTTTCTAAACTGGAAACAGGCTAGAAAAACAAAACTTTTTACAAATATTATGCCGTTTTCAAAATTACTGCTAGGTCAAAAAGACAGAGACCTTTTCACATATGAAAATCTCTCTTATCAAGACCTATTAGTCTTAAGCGATATTATTGAAGAATATCTCTTAAGTACAGATAAATTTGAAAAACATGAAAAATTCAGAAATGAATTTTTCAAAAGAGTCAAAACCAAAAAACCCGAATCTTAAAAAATTCGGGTTTTATATTTGCAAAAAAATAAAATAAAATGATATACTATTATTAACTAATTAAATATTATATAATGTCAAAAGTTTTCTATAGAAAATATAGACCACAAAAATTTTCTGAAATTATTGGTCAAGATAATATTAAACAAACATTGCAAAATGCTATAAAAACAAATAACATTGCTCATGCATATTTATTTTGTGGGCCAAGAGGAACAGGTAAAACATCTACAGCTAGAATTTTTGCCAAATCAATCTTTTGCCAAAAAAGAAAAGAAAATGAATCAGAGCCTTGCACAAAATGTGAGTTTTGTACTGAAATTAAAGAAGATAACTTTATTGATCTTATTGAGCTTGATGCAGCATCCAATAGAGGTATCCAAGAAATACGAGATTTAAAAGAAAATATAAAAACAAGACCATTTAAGGGAAAATACAAAATATATATACTAGATGAAGCTCATCAATTAACCAAGGAAGCATGTAATGCTTTGCTTAAGATCCTAGAAGAACCACCAGAGTATATTATCTTTATCTTAGCTACTACAGATCCAGAAAAAATGATACCTACCATTCTTTCTCGTGTGCAGAGATTTAATTTTCAAAGATTAACTCAAAAAGATATTATCCAAAATTTAAAAAACATATGCAAAAAAGAAAACATCACTTTTGATGAACCTGCTTTGAAAAAAATAGCTATCCTTGCTAGAGGAGGTATGCGTGATGCAGAATCAATTCTATCACAAATAGCAACTGTTAATAATGAAATTTCTTTAACTAATGTTGATGACCTTACTCATAATGTTCATTTCTCAAATATTCAAGAATTTGTAGCTGATATGATTAAAAAAGATAGGAAGGCTTGCCTAGACTTTATTTACCATCTTGATGACACTGGATATTCTTTTGATATCTTTTTAGCAAATCTTCTAGAGTATTTTAGGAAATTAATTTTATTAAAAGAATCTGAGTCTTTAGAGAAGTTGTTTATAGAGGAAAACACACAAGAAGAATTAGATATACTAAAGGATCAAGCTAGTACTATTGACCTAGACCTTACTAAGATTATTACTGAACTATCTACAGCCCTATATACAATTAAAAATACACCTTTCCCTATATTATCTTTAGAATTATTCATATTTAAAAATATACCATGCAAGAAATAATAACAAGAAGCAAAGAAAAAACAGTTTTTTTGCCAAAAAAAATCAAAAAAGCTATTTTAAGATGTGGAGGAGATGAGAGTATGTTTAATGATATCATTAAGCAACTTGAAAATAAGTTTAAAACTAAACCTCAATTTACTACAAAAGATATATACACATTTGTTAAACAGGCTCTATATAAAACAAATCCAAAAATTGCTTTAAAATATTCTCTTAAAGAAGCAATGGAATCTTTAGGTCCAGATGGTTTTTGTTTTGAAAAATATATTCACCACTGCCTAAAAGAACTCAACTATGATATTACGCCTAATGTATATATTAATGGAAAATCCACTGATTATGAGATGGACTTTATCGCTAAAAAGGACAATATCTCATATCTAGGTGAGTGTAAGTATAAAAACTCCAAAGATGGTAAAGTAGATATCAATGCAGTCTTAATTGCATATGCTAGTTTTATTGATATTTTAAATAACCCAACCTATACCACAGAGAATTCCAAAAGAATCGTAATCACTAACACTCGCTTCACAACTAAAGCAATTAAGTTTGCTAAAGAATATGGTATATTACTAATGGGGTGAAAGTATCCAGAAAATCAAGGATTAGAAACATATATAGATGACAACTTACTTTATCCAATTACTATTTTTTCAAAAACAACAACTGATGTTTTACACAAACTAGTTAAAGAGGATATTATTTTAGCTAAAGAATTTTTAAATGTTAATACCAAATCTCTTTCTAAAAAAACTAATATTCCAGAAAATATATTAAATCAAATTCAACAAGAGGCAACTCTTTTATTTAATTAAAAAAAATATATGAAAAGAAACTCATTCACCCTAGTAGAACTAATGATAGTAATAGCAGTACTAGCAATTCTAGCAGCTATTATTCTTTTTGCATTAAATCCAATTAATGTACTTAACTACTGTATATATATCACTTCTTGATAGTACTAGTTCAACTTGTTCTAGCTATACTTTACCTACATTACTTACTGGATATACATACAATTGTGTAACAGATAGTACTAAGCTACAACTAACTGATCAAACAGGCTGAATACCTATTAACTTTAATCAATATCAACAAGTACTATATGTATTACCTATAGATCCTATTAATGATAGTACATACTTTTACTCATACTTTCCAGGAGGTAGTTATGAACTTACTGCTTTGCTTACAGAGAGTAGTGATACTAGTTTAAAAGATGGAGGTGTTTCTTTATCTGCATATGAGAGAGGAACTATAGGTAGAACCTATTCTACTCCTGTAGTAAGGGATCAGGGACTTG
>JAQVPP010000006.1 GCA_028702045.1 Minisyncoccota bacterium | reverse complement strand
TGAATTAGAAGCTAAGAATTCTGATATTAATGTTAATAGAATTGACGTTAATATGACAACAAGTTCTTCTCAATTACCATGGAAAGTATTTAATTCATTAGATCTTTACATTGGTGGTGAATTAGTTAAATCATTAACTGTAAATTCATCTAACTTAATTGAGAATACATATGGTACAGACTACACAGCAAGATTTGCTGGTTTAGACTATACTTTAACAAAAGATTCTATTAAACAAGTTATCGTAAAAGCTAACTTAGGTTATCCAGAATCAACAGAAGCTGTAACATTCAAGTTATTAGCTAATGGTGTTAGAGGTATGGATTGTTCTGGTTTAGATCAATATGCAAACTCTTCAGCTTTGTCAGGTGCTGACCATGCTGTTACACCTTCAGCTTCAAGCGTTTCTGCTAAGTTAGAAATTATTGCTAACTCACAAAACGTTAACAAGGCTGTACAAACAGATGCTAACTCAGTATCATACGATGTTCCTGCATTATACTTTGATGTTAAGAACGGTGGTACAGAAACAACAACAATTAAGACAATTCAAGTTGACTTAAGTGGAACAACAAACATTTCTGCTGTTAAGTTATATGATGGTTCTACATTGTTAAGCTCTAAAGCAGCTGCAAGTGCAGTTAACTTCACAAATCTTGACTTCACATTACCTGCAAATACTCAAAAGACTTTAACAGTTAAATATGATTTAGCTGCTAATACAACAGGTACACTTGGAGTAGCAACTCTTGATGGAAGTGAAACAGTTGCTGTTAGCCCTTCAGGTGACACTGTCTCAGTTGCAGACTCAGATGTTACAGGACCAACATTGTATGCAGATACAATTGTCCCAGAAGTAAGCTTTGTTTCTTCATCAATCGCTATTACACCTGATTCAACAGGTGCAGAAGCAGATGCAACAATCAAGTTTAACATTACAGCAAGAGGTGGTGATGTTTACTTTGATACAACAGCTGGAACAACAGCTACTGATCAAGCTGTAGTTAAACTTAATAACACAACAGCTACAAATGCATACTCATTTACAACAAATGCAGATAACCAAAGTGGAGCTGTTTATGTTGTAAGAAATGGTGATACAAAAGAATGTGTAATCAACACACACATTGCTACAGATGATGCTACAAAAGAATTTGTTTATGTTAATTTAGCAAGTTTTGCTTATAGTACAGGTACTGATGCAACAGGTGGTGGTTCAACATTCAACTATGGTTTAACAGACTTCAAGACAAACTCAATTTATGTTAAATAGTTTGTAACTATAGTTTTTAGAAAGACACCCTTTATGGGTGTTTTTCATTTGATTTTTTTATTTTTCTTGATATACTTATATTAAGTACTTAAGTGGTCGACCGTTTTTTATGTATACATAAAAATATATATTAATAAATTTAATAAAGATTATGATCAAAAAAACTTTAGCTATAGTAATGTGTTTAGCTATGTTTGCTCCAATGTTCGCTGGTGCACAAACATATGACATCAACATGTTACTTCAAGTTATTCAACAATTACAAGCTCAATTAGCGGCTTTACAGAATAACTCTATTGGATCAGTTTCATTTGATACAAACTTATCTTATGGAATGACCAATAATGATGTTAAAGCTTTACAAGAAGTTTTAGGTGTTACACCTACTTCAGGTTATTTTGGCCCATTAACATTAGCTGCTGTAAAAGAATATCAAGCTAATAACGGTATTCCTAACACAGGATTTGTTGGTCCATTAACACGTCAAGCTTTAAACTCAAAATATACAGCACCTATTATTGCTCCAATAACTACATTACCAGTTACTCCAAAACCATCTACATGTAACGGAGAAGAAGGTACATTAGTTGCTAGAACAACAGGTGTTGCTACAGTTTCTACAGTATACAAATACGATACAGATAAAAATGTTTTCGCATTTGAATTAGAAGCTAAGAACTCAGATATCAATGTTAACAGAATTGATGTTAACATGACAACAAGTTCTTCTCAATTACCATGGAAAGTATTTAATTCATTAGATCTTTACATTGGTGGTGAATTAGTTAAATCATTAACTGTAAATTCATCTAACTTAATTGAGAATACATATGGTACAGACTACACAGCAAGATTTGCTGGTTTAGACTATACTTTAACAAAAGATTCTATTAAACAAGTTATCGTAAAAGCTAACTTAGGTTATCCAGAATCAACAGAAGCTGTAACATTCAAGTTATTAGCTAATGGTGTTAGAGGTATGGATTGTTCTGGTTTAGATCAATATGCAAACTCTTCAGCTTTGTCAGGTGCTGACCATGCTGTTACACCTTCAGCTTCAAGCGTTTCTGCTAAGTTAGAAATTATTGCTAACTCACAAAACGTTAACAAGGCTGTACAAACAGATGCTAACTCAGTATCATACGATGTTCCTGCATTATACTTTGATGTTAAGAACGGTGGTACAGAAACAACAACAATTAAGACAATTCAAGTTGACTTAAGTGGAACAACAAACATTTCTGCTGTTAAGTTATATGATGGTTCTACATTGTTAAGCTCTAAAGCAGCTGCAAGTGCAGTTAACTTCACAAATCTTGACTTCACATTACCTGCAAATACTCAAAAGACTTTAACAGTTAAATATGATTTAGCTGCTAATACAACAGGTACACTTGGAGTAGCAACTCTTGATTACGATGAAACAGTTGCTGTTAGCCCTTCAGGTGACGATGTTGCTGAGTCAGGTGCAAATGTTACAGGACCAACTATCTATGCTGATACCAAGGTTCCTACACTAGCATTTGTAAATTCATCTATTACAATTACTCCGGATTCAACTGGTACGGAAGCAGATGCAGAACTTAAGTTTAATGTTACTGCAAATGGCGGAGACCTATACTTTGCTAAAAATAATCACACTGTATTATTCAGTAATAGTGGTTACTCTATAGCAAGTATTACAGGATCTTCTACATTGACAGGTTTTACTGCTGCATCACTTACAGTAGATAATACTGGTACAGGTGGTACTGGATTAGCTGCAACAATTACAGTTAATGCTACTACAGGTGCTATTACTGGTACAAGTATTTCTAATCATGGTTCTGGTTATACATCAGTTCCTACAGTTACCTTAACAGATAATCGTGAAGATGCTACTTTAGGAGCTGTTACTATTGGCGGAGGAGCAATTACTGATATTGCTATCACAGATGCTGGTACTGGTTACCAAGTAGGACAAGCTGTAACAATTGATTTTGCAGGATGTAGTTCTACTCCTTCTGTAACAATTGCTACTGTAGGAGATAAGGGTGAAATTGCTACATTTACAATAGCAGATGATGGTACAGATAGTTGTACTAGTGCTACAGCTACAGCTCCATCACATCCAGGAACTCTTCCTACATTTACTGCAGTATTACAGAGTTTAACATCTGGTTCTGCATATGCATTAACTTCTAATGCAGAAGAGAGTGCAAGTAAATATATTGTCAGAAACGGTGATACAAAGGAATTTGTTTTGAATGGTAAAGTTACTGTATTAGATAATGGCTTTGCATTATTTAAACTTACTAACTTTAAGTGAGGTATATCTTCAGCTGCTCAAAACAATGACTACGATTATGGCTTAACAGACTTCAAGACAAACTCAATTTATCTTAAGGCTGCAAGCTAAACTGTAGACTATATAAAAACACTTTTGCTTTGGCAAGGGTGTTTTTTATTTGACATTTTCTTTATTTCTTTTTATACTATACATATATATATTAAATATTTACTATGAAAAAAATATTTGCAATAATTATTTGCTTAGCTATATTTATTCCATCTTTTTCTTTTGGGATAACACAAGATCAATATCTATTGCTTGTAGCTAAAAGCTTATTTAACCAAGTAGAGAAACTTAAACAAGAGCAGTTTTATGCTAATATTTTTAAATTTATGAATAAACCTAAACCACAAGCTATACAAAAGGTAATTGATAATGAAGAGCCAGTTAATGCTCAAAAAAGAAATGGTGCTTTTACTTTTGATTGTGTTAAGCAAGACATAGCTGATGAAATAATAGATAAGATTGCAGAAAAATATCCTGATAAAGTAGATAGCATTGATACAGAAAATCACAAAACAATATTATGAAGATGTGAGGTTAATGTAGAAGGAGAAGGGGAATATAACTCACTACTTCATTGTAGAGAAAATTGTGGATATATACCTTTACATGGATTTGATATAGATCAGACAAATAATAAGTTAATTTCTGTAGAGATTAAGGAACAGATTCAAGAAAAAAAACAACTACATAAAGAACAAATAATTGAAGATGAGGTTGTTGAAGAAGAGATTGTTGAAGAGAATGAAGATGAGGTTGTTGAAGAAGAGATTAACAATAAAGGTAATACTACAAGATGAACAATAGGAGATGATGGTTTCTGTAGACAAGATGATGAGGGTGAATTTGATAATTATGGAAGTTGTGTGAAAGAAGCTAAGGTTCATCCTGTTAAAAAAGAAGTTCCTATTAAGGTACAGGCAAGGAGAGAGAACAGAGTATTTAACTGAATTTTAAATGCACTTGGAGTAAAATAATGTTATTTTAAAAAATACCACTTGATAGTGGTGTTTTTTTATTTTATACTATATCTATATTATTTTAATCTATATTATATTATGAAAAAATTTATTGCTATTGTTTTATGCTTATTTATGCTAGTTCCTGGAATTAGCTATGGGCAAGAAATTGATTTACAAATTTTAATTAATTTAATTATTCAACTGCAACAACAAATCATTGCTTTACAGCAGGCTAGGATGAATAACTCTAATACTTTTAATGTTACTAGTTCTCAAGAAAAATATTGTTTTTATTCTAACCTAAAATATGGGCAAAGGAATTATATGGTAACTAAATTACAGAAGGTAATAGGTATACAAGATCCTACTGGATATTTTGGATCTCAGACACTAGCTGCTGTAAAAGAATATCAATCTAATAACGGCATTGATAATACTGGATATGTAGGACCATTAACTAGGAAAGCACTTAATGATGAGTTTTGTACTGATTATGTGGCTGAAACTACAGTAACTACTAGTGGCACCACTGTCACAACTGTTGCTGGAGAAACAACTACTACTACATCGGCTGAAGCAACGGATGAAACAACTACTACTACATCAGCAAGTAATCGAGAAGGTTACTTAACTGCAATAGCAGGCGCAGGGAGTGTAGTATCTCAGCTAAGTAAAGATTCCACTAGCGAAGTAGTATATCATACAATTCTTGAAGCACATCAGTCAAATATTACAGTGCATAGAGTTGATATCAAGATGACTACAGATGATCATCAAATGCCTTGGCATGTACTTGATTCATTATCTCTGGCTACTGAAGCAGGAGGAACTGCTATAAGTACAATAGAGATATCGGAAGAAAATATTATTACTAATAATTATGGTAGAGACTATACTGTTAGGTTTAATGATTTAGATCTAGATATTACTTACGGAAGTACACAACAATTATTTGTACAGGCAGATGCTGCCTTTCCTCAAACACTAGAGACTATTTCTTTTTCCTTACCTGGCAATGCTATTAGATATAGTGATGAACTAGGCCTTATTGGTTATGCGCCAACTAGTGGATTAAGTGAAAATGAAGTTAGCCTTACAACTGCAGTGCTTAATGCTGAAGTAGAGTTAATTGCATCATCAAGTAATACAGAGAGGGCTGTAGAAATTAACGATAATACTGCTACAGAAAATGTTCCTGCTATCTATTTCTCATTATCTAATGGAGAAGAGGGAGCAGTTACTCTTAAGAATCTTTCCTTTACTTGTACTACTCCTAGTTCTGAAATTTCTGAAATATTTTTGTATCAAGGAAGTACTCTCATTGATAGTGAGTACTATACTAGTGGAGTAGCCTTTGCTAATATTGATCATACATTGCCAGCAGAAACTTCTCAAGACTTTACAGTTAAGTATACTGTGAAAAAAGATGCAACTGATACTATATATGGATGTACTTTAGCTCCATCGGGGATAACTGCTATCACTGCTGGAGAAGATACTATTACAGCTACTGGATCTACTGTTACAGGTGGTCATTTGCACCCATTTAAGGTTATACCTTTGTTTGCCTTTGTGACTAATTCTTTTGCTGCAGTACCAGATACAAGTAGCACAGAAGGAGATGCTAGTGTTACTTTCAAAATTACTGCTTCTGGAGGTACTTTATACTTAAATACATTAGCTGGATCTACTCCTACTGAAAACTTTATTGTTAAGTTAAAAAATGATTCAGCTGGATATTCAGCAACTATTACTGATTATGCTGTAGATGCCTCTGGGCTTAGCTCAAGTAGTGAGAATGTTAAGTACCTAACTTCTGGATCGTATGGCAATGTGGTTATAAGTGCAAGAATTACTGACGTACCTTCTACTGGATACTACTATATGGATATAACCAGTGTACCTTTTGGATCTGATACAAGTGGTACAGGGTATCAATATAATTATGGTATTACTGATATTAAAACTTCATCCCTTTATATGTATGAAGAGGATAATGATGCTAGAATAGCTTTAAGTGGAAGTAATGAGAATAGCACAGTAGTGTTAGATGAAGGAGATACAACAACTGCAACTGCAATGAACTTTACCTTGTCTAATGCTGGGACAGCAACTGCTACAGTATCTAGTATAGATGTTACTGTGCCTGATGTTGACTATATTACATCTGTAAAGCTGTTTAATGGAGCAACAGAGCTTTCATCTAAGTCATATGCTACATCGGTATCGTTTAATAATTTATCCTTTGATGTAGGAGGGGAGGGCAGTGCTACTTTAACGGCCAAATATATTTTAAACAATTCTTTAATAACAGAAGACACTACTTTAACTGCTATATCTGTTGCTACTGATGATATTGTGGCATATAAGCCAGACGAGACTCAAATATCAATTACAGGAGATAATGTTAGTGGGGGAAGTATATTTTTAGACATTGAAGCTTAATAATTAAACACCTCTTTATGGGGTGTTTTTTATTTCCATATGTATTGATTATTGTACGTAAAAGCAATAAAAAAGCCAAAAATCTTGCCTTTCAGTGTAAAAAAAGCAATATTTTTGGGAAAATCACTTGACTTTTCTTTAAAATTTGATATAATTATATCGTAATACAATAAAAAGGAGTAAAATGTTGTATTACGCTATCCCTAATACAATAAAAAGGAATAAAATGTTGTATTACGCTATCCCTAATACAATAAAAAGGAATAAAATGTTGTATTGGGGTTAAATTAAACTAAATTATTATGAATAATATACTAAGAGAAGCCTTATTAAAACAAAAGTCTTTTAAAGATAATTTTTCTAAAGAGTCATTTGTGCCTAGGTTTTTAAATAATAAAAATGAAGAACTATCTAACCCTTCATTGATCAAGGTATTAAGGGGTCCTAGAAGAGTGGGCAAGTCTACTTTTTTATTACTATTTTTAAAAGATAAAGATTTTATGTATGTTAATTTTGATGATAGTGATGTTATTACTAACATTGAAAGTCAAAATAGTTTCTTGCATGAATTACATCAGATATATGGAGAAACTAAACTAGTCTTATTTGATGAAATTCAAAATATGCCTAATTGAGAATTGTTTTTACACAAACTAGAAAAAGAAGGATATAATATTTATATAACTGGATCTAACTCTGATTTACTGAACACAAAATGTGCTAGTAGCCTAACAGGAAGATATGTTTCTTTTAGTATTTTTCCTTTTAGTTATGGAGAATTTCTGGTTGCGATAGGAGAAGAGAATGCCCCTAGCTTAGACTCTTTTGATTTTTTCTTAAAAAACGGAGGTTTCCCAGAAGTGATTGTAAATAAGGTATCTCCTTTTTCATATATCTCAGATTTACTTTATTCTATTATTTATAAAGATATTATTAAAAAATATAATATTAGAAACTATTCTAGTATGGATTCTTTGGTTAGCTACTTGATTTCTAATTTTTGCCAGATACTGAATTTGTCTGAGATTTCTAAGATTACTGATGTGAAAAACTATAGGACTTTGAAAAAATATTTTGATTATTTAGAAAAAAGTTATATTTGTGCTTTTTTATATGAATTTAATTTTAAACCTTCAAAAAGCATATCTTCAAAACAAAAAGTATATTTTTATGATAACAGTTTTTTAATGTATAAAAATTTATTTAATTCTGAAAATACTGGTTTCTTTTTTGAAAATTTAGTTTTTACAGAATTGCTAAAAAAAGGAATTGTCCCTAATTATGACTTTTTCTACTATAGAACTAAGGGTGGATATGAGGTTGATTTTATAATAAAACAAGGAGTAAAGGTTACTGCTTTAGTACAAGTGTGTTATGATATTTTCAATACTAAAACAGAGAATAGAGAGATTAGATCTTTGATAAAAGCAAGCGAAGAATTAAGTTGTCATAATCTTTTTGTTATTACCAAAAATATTGCCAAAAAAGTAGAGAAGGACGGAATGGTGGTTAAATTTATTCCTTTTGATTCTTTTTATCAGGAAGCTTTTAAGTTTTAAAATTTTTTTATTTTTTTCAATTGATTTTTTTGTTGTTATATGGTAAATTAATAATACAATATATTTAAAAAATTAAAGTTTGTTGTTTAAAATTTTTTATTCTTTAAAATGCTTTTAATTTTAAATATATTTTAAAATGGACACGTAGCTCAGCTGGTTAGAGTGCTACATTGACATTGTAGAGGTCACAGGTTCGAGTCCTGTCGCGTCCACTAAATATATATTTATGAATGAATTCATACAAAATTTATTAAAAAAACCATTGGAATTAGTTATGTATTTTTCTTTGGTTTTTTTATTTTTAAATATCTTATTTTTATTAATTAGAAAGGGTCTAGTATATTTAGCTAAGAAAAGTAGAACTAAATTAGATGATTTTATTTTTATTCAATTAGTTCCTACATTTCATTTAATTTTTTGTGTGTGTGCATTGCATTGATTATTTAGTAACTTATTTACAAATTACTTTTCTACTATATTTGACACCTTTATTGTTTTACTAATTTTACTTATTTCGTTTTTTATTTTTAAGATATTGTCATTTATTTTTGCACATGTGCTCACTACTCAGAAAAATGTTAATAGGATCCCTAAATATTTGAATAATGTTATTTTGTTTATTATCTTACTTGTTGATCTTGTTTTGATTCTTACATATTTCCATATTTCTATAGTTCCTTTGCTTACTACTTTTGGAGTTGCTTCTGTTGTAATTGGTCTTGCTTTGCAAAATACTTTGTCTAACTTTTTCGCAGGGCTTAGTATAGTGTCAGAGAAGAAGATACAAATAGGTGATTATGTAGTAGTAAAGTCTTGACCTACAGTAGAAGGATATGTAGAAGATATCAATGTGACTAATATATTGCTAAAGGATAAAGACAATAACAAGATTATTGTTCCTTGCTCTAAAATAGCTACATCTAGTATCATTAACTCTTGTTATGATGATGATGTTATGTATGTTAATTATGAAGGAGAATTTTTGGCAAAGGCTGGAATTAAAAAAACTGAAAAGAAAATATTAGATAGTGCAATAAAGACTCAAAGAGAGTGTGCTGGGGCTGTGCCTAACTTTATTCCTAGACTATATTTTACAAAGATAGCTGATGATAAAGTATATTACAGATTAGTACTTGGAGCAGAGAATTATAGATCAATGGATTCTGTGCTTACATATTTTTTAAGATTTTTACATAAATAAAACAGACCCTTGCGGGCCTGCTTTATTTTTATTAATTTTATATTGGGTAAATAGTAACTTCGACGTTTTTGACACCAAACTCGATTGCTTCTGACTTATCTGCTAATCAGATATCTATTTTATTTGTATCGTTAAATCTTTTATTCATTCTGTCTTTAACAATAAAGATATCGTCTCCGAAAAGTTCTGGGATAACTACCTTAGTACCAAATGGTAACCAGTTAGCAGCTATAACACCATACTCAACTCTGTCTCCAGAAGCTGTGATAAATGGAGTGTCATCTGTTTGTCCTACTTCCGAGTTGTATGCAGTCAAGGTTGCTTGAGCTGCAACAGGAAAATTATTTTTTGTATTTTTTGACAAATATATTTGGCTTAATGATGTTTCAGAAACCTCATTAACCTCAATAGGACAGGTGATAGACTTGCCTAAAACCTCAGAATAGCCAAGACTTAAGAAAAGTCCCATACATACAAATAAACATACTAACTTTCTGTTTATCTGTGGCGTAGATGATTCTGAAGTTGATCTTCTGTTATTAATCATCTGTATATTTAAAAAAGCTTTAAGTAAACCTTAAAACTTTTATATTAATATACTATCATATTTTATCTGTTTCGTCAAGTGGTTTTACTTGCTTTTATATCTGCTGGAAATAGTCCTTTTTTATGATATATATGGATATTTACCTATTTCCTTTAAAAATACTCTATTTTGCTTCTTTTTTTAGGGGCTTGATTAATTTTTTTATTTATGATATAATAACAATAATTAAAAATATGAATAAAGGCACAATGACTAAAGAAAGTATTATAGCTAAAAACAAACAACATGAGAAAGATTCTGGTTCTCCAGAAGTACAAATTAGTGTTTTTAACTTAAAAATCAAAAATTTAGCTGATCATTTAAAATTTCATCCTAAAGATGTTGATTCTAAAAAAGGATTATTACAGTTAATTGGGAAAAAGAAAAAATTATTAAGATATTTTAAAAGTAAATTCCCAACAAGATATGAAAAATATGATCAACAATAATCAAAAAACCCTAGATAAATATGTTTCACTTTTTAAAAGTCTAGGGTTTTTTGTTTTTTAATAAAATTAAATATATATTATGGATTTTCAAGAATTTAAAATTACAATAAATGGACAAGACTTAGTTGTTAAGAAGTCTTGTTTAGCTGGCCAAACTAATAGCTCATTGCTTATACAGATGGGGGAGACAGAACTTCTATCTGTTGCAGTTATGGGTAAAGATGATAAGCTTGATTGCGACTTTATGCCTTTAACAGTAGAATATACTGAGAAGTATTATGCTGCTGGTAAAATATATGGCAGTAGGTTTATTCGTAGAGAAGGAAGACCTACTGATAATGCTATTTTGACAGGTAGGTTGATAGATAGGACATTGCGTCCATTGTTCAATGATAAGTTGCGTCGTGAGATTAATTTAATTTTGACTTGCTTAGCAATTGATGAATCAAATGATCCTGACTTTTTAGGAATAATTGGTGCTTCTTTGGCTTTGGGCACATCTGATATTCCTTGATCAGGACCAGTTGGTGCTATACGTATAGGATATGATGGTAAAGATTTTATTATTAACCCTGACTATGCTACAAGAGAGACTTTAATTTTAGATCTATTAGTTGCTGGAACAGAGGAATATGTAAATATGATAGAAGCTAATGCTAATGAGGTTAGTGAAGATATTGTACTAGAGGCACTTAAGATAGCTGAAAAAGAAATTAAGAAGATTTGTGTTTTTGAGAAAGAAATCATTAAGGCTATTGGTAAACAAAAAACTGATGTTACTTTACAAGAAATCCCAGATAATTTTGTTAATGAAGTTTCTAAATTAGCATATGACAAATTAGGTGAAATATTATTTTCTGATAAAACTAAAGAGGAAAAAAGTATTTTGACAAGTGAGTTAATTGGGGAAATAGCTATGCAATTAAAATATGACTTTGAAGATGATCTAAAGTACTTAAATTTAATCATTGATGAGATAACTAATGATATAGTACATAAGAAAGCTTTAAAAGAAGGACTGCGTCCTGATGGAAGACAGTTTAATGAGATTAGACCACTTGATGTAATGACTGACTTGCTTCCTAGAGTGCATGGTAGTGGTTTATTTATGCGTGGGCTAACTCAAGTCTTATCAGTACTTACTCTTGCATCACCTAGCGAAAGTTTGATGCAACAAGGCATGGAAATTGTAGGGACTAAAAGATATATGCATCACTATAATTTTCCTAGCTTCTCAGTTGGTGAGACTAGCAGAAGTAGAGGACTAAATAGAAGAGAAATAGGTCATGGAGCTTTAGCTGAAAAGGCATTGCTTCCAGTAATCCCTAGTGTTGATGATTTCCCATATGCAATTAGAGTTGTCAGTGAGGTATTGTCATCTAATGGATCTTCTTCTATGGCATCTGTATGTGGTTCATCACTATGCTTAATGGCAGGAGGAGTACCTATCAAGGAACCTGTTGCTGGTATTGCTATGGGACTTATGAGTGGTGAAAATAAAAATGTGATTTTAACAGATATACAAGGAGCAGAAGATCATTTTGGAGATATGGACTTTAAGGTTGCTGGTACAAAAAATGGTATTACTGCTTTGCAAATGGATGTGAAGATTAGTGGAGCAAATACTGACTTACTTTATCAAATATTACTACAAGCTAAAGAAGCTAGACTACAAATACTTGATAAAATGCTTTCTGTTATTGCTGAGCCAAGAAAAGAATTATCAAAATATGCTCCTAAGATTAGTTGCTTGGTAGTAGATATTGATAAAGTAGGAGAAATTATTGGTAGTGGAGGAAAGACAATTAAGGCTATTATAGAAGAAACAGGAGTAGAGATTAACATAGAAGATGATAAGGTTTACTTTATTTCTGATGATGCTAGCGCAGTAGAAGCTGCAAAAGAAAAAGTGCTTAATATTGTTAAAGAGTATGAGGTTAATGAGGTTGTCAAAGGTAAGGTTATTGAATTAAAATCTTTTGGAGCTATTGTTGAATTTGGTAATAAAACAGGACTACTTCATATTTCTGAAATCTCTAATAAAAGAATTGAAAACATTAATGATGTTTTGAAAGTAGGGGATGTGCTAAATGTGAAAATTAAAAAGATAGAGGATGGTAAATATTCTTTATCTGCTAAAGAAGTTTAATTTCTTTAGATAGTTTTATTCATTCTTGACTGCTTAATTCTTCAGCACGAATATTTAAGGGGATATTTAATTTTATAAATATCTCTTTTAATTTATCTTCTTTTATTATTTGTTTTAGGTTTTTGAAAAGTTGTTTGCGTTTATGCAGAAATCCTTGTTTTACTATTTTTATATATGTTTCTTCTATTTCTTGATTATATCTTTTAGGATTGATCTCAATTAAGGCAGAATCTACTTTAGGCACTGGCTTAAAGTCTGCTTTTGGTACTGTTTTTAAATATCTTACATCAGCATAAAATTGTGTAAGCAAAGAAAGGAGAGATGACTTATTATCTTTTTCAGTTATTCTTAAGGCCACTTCTTTTTGAATCATTAAAATACATATACTTGGTCTTTTTTCATTAGTGACTATTAGTTGAATTAGAAAAGAAGTAAGATAGTAGGGAATATTAGCAACTATCTTAAATGGTTTTTTAAATTCATTTACTACTTGTGAATATATGTCTCTTATATCATCTGTATATATTGTTAAGTTGTCTTCGTACTTTTCTTTTAGATAGCTAGACCATTCTGGATCTTTTTCTACTACTATTAGGTTAGTTTTTCTTTTGATTAGTTCTTTGGTTAGGGCTCCTTTGCCTGGACCTATTTCTAAAATGTTGTCCTTTTCCTTAATGTCTGCGATTCTGAGTATATCTAGGATAACTATGTGATTTTTTAAAAATACTTGTCCCAATCTCTTTTTTTGCTTAATCATGGTGGAAATTTTATGGTTTTTAAGGTATAATTAAGAAACTAAGAAGTTTTATGAAAGTTTATTATTTTATACATTACTATATTAACAAAATTGCAGTTTTTTTACAAAAGATTTTTCTATTTTTATTTAAAAAGATAGATAGGTCTTTTTTTGTATTTAGAAAACAAACAGAATTATTTTTAAATGGAACTAAGAATGAAAAAGATGTTTTCTTGCTTTCTTATGTGTTTGTTTTTTGTTGTATATGCGCAATTATTTTTTATGTTACAGACTTTGCCAAGCCTAAGGATTTTTTAATTATTACAGAGAAGGCTTTGGTGAAGAATGTACAAGTAGATAAAAGTATGGCTTGCTTATCCTGTATGGATGCCTATGCTATGGAAATAGAGGCCAAGCCAGAAGACTTTTTGGAGGTATATTTAATTAAAGATATTAGTTTTTTACAAGATGAAACACTTAAAGATACTTTATCTGAAAATTTGCCTAAACAAAAAACTGATTTGATGACCTACACTGTAAAGCAAGGGGATACATTGTCAACTATTGCTAGTAAGTTTGGAATTGATGTAAGTACATTAAAAGGATCTAATGAACTGGGCAGCGTACTTACTGTTGGACAAGAGCTTGTTATTTTGCCAGTATCTGGATCATACTATACTGTAAAGCAAGGGGATACATTGTCAACTATTGCTACTAAAAATGATATTTCTATAAATAGTATTATTGAATATAATGATATAAGAGGAGTTGAGATATTTGTTGGACAAAAATTGATTTTGCCTGGAGCCAAAGCAGTACCTAGAGCAAGTCTTGGCAGTGCTGGATATTTTATGCAACCTACTACTGGATGAAACTGAGGAGAGCTTCATGGTAAAAATGCTATTGATATAGCTAACTCATGTGGAACTCCTGTTTATGCAGCTGCTTCTGGTACTGTAACTAGATCAGTAGCTAGTGGATATAATGGGGGATATGGAGGTTTTGTAGAGATACAACACCCAAATGGCTATGTTACTCTATATGCTCATCTAGAGAAAGTGTTTGTGTCTGTTGGGGAATATATAGAAAAAGGAGAAAGTTTAGGACTTATGGGGAATACTGGTAGATCCACTGGGTGTCATTTACATTTTGAGGTACATGGTACGGAAAACCCATTTGTGAAAAATTAAGTTTTTCAATTGACAAGATTGTTTTGTTTTGATTAAATTTATATATGATAAAAGTTTTTAAAAAAAGAGGGAGACCTCTTTTTTTTTACTTGCTTTTTTTATCTTTTCTTTTTATACTTAATGTATATATTTATGTATTTTTGTATGAAAAAATATTTTAGAAAAATTTGTTCAATTTGTTTTGCGTTTGTTATGGTGTTTAATTTTTTATTTCCTGAGTATGTATTAGGGCAAGAATTTTTTAATGATAGTTTTAATTCTTTTGAGGAAATAAATAATTTTCAAGATACTTTTGATGAGTTTGAAGATCAAAATTTTAATACAACTGATTTTAATCAGGCAGAAGATTTTAATTTTTCAGATACAACACAAGAGGAGTTTGATTTTTCAGATACAACACAGACTGAATTTGATTTTGATAATGTTGATGTAGATGTTTTTAGGGAAGATGTTTTTATTGATTGGTCTAATATGGGAGCCTTGGATGGGGGAGACATGGATGATATGGGAACAAAGGAGATACATGCCTCATCACTTTTACCTGAAAATACTTTCCAATATTATGACACTGTGTTTTCAAATCAAACGTGTTTAGATTTTTATATTGAATATTGTAATAGTTATACTAAAGATAATCCTGATAAAACTACATTTAGGGATAACCTATATACATGGAAAAATGCTGTATCTAATTTTTCTCTAGAAAGTACTGGTGGGCCTACTACCAAATATACTCCAGCTGAAAAAAGTTTTCATTTAGAAGAAATATATGCAGTGTGCTCAAACTTAAATACTTTAGGAGAAAAAGATCCTGAGACATATGATAATATTTTTAAACAAAAACTATCTACTCAGAACACTGAGTGTTTGAGCGTATTTGGTTTTCCAGTTCCAAGTAGTATACAGAAAGAAGAGGATCTAAAAGAAGCTTTGATAATTTCTCAAGCTTTTAGCAAAGATGATTCTTACTGTGATTTGTCTGGGCAAGGTTTCTTAGATAATGTAATCAAAGGAATCAAAGACTCTGTTCCTCAACAATCTGTTGGTAGTTGGATTCTTGGAGTATTTAATGGAACAACTTTTTTAAATATTGGCTTGATTTTGCTCCAAGTAGTAGCACATCTTATTTTTAGTATTATTGATGGAATTTTTATGCTTATTGCTGGAGGGTTAGTTATGCTAGCAAGGTGACTTGGTAATGTTGTGCCTGAATTTGTTCATCCTAATAAGTTTTTCATGTCACTATCTGGCATATCTGGGTATACTGTAAATAATGACTTGGTTGTATATGTATGAACATTGATTAGAAACTTATCTAATATCTTTATTGTTTTTGCATTAATCTTTATCGCTATAATGATAATGTTTAAGAAGTCAGAGTATACAACATTCTTATCTTTAGTATATTTGATTGTTGTTGCTTTACTTATTAATTTCACGCTGGTATTGTGTGGAATAGCTATTGATATTTCTAACTTTTTGACATTTATATTACTATCGCATGGGAACTTATTACAACTAGGTGATGCTTATAGTGTTATGCTACATACTTTGTATACTAATTCTTGTTTAGCTATAAATAACTCATACATACAGATATTGGGTGCATCTGTTATTACTATTATTGTTGCTTTAGTTTTAGGAACAGTAATGGTTGGATTATTTGTTATGCTTGTTTTACGCATGTTGATGTTGTGGTTTTATGCAGCCATTTCTCCAGCTGCTGCTGTTAGTTATATATTGCCTAAGACAAGAGAGTATTTTGATAAGTGACTTAAAGGATTCATGACACAGCTTACTAGTTTACCTATTTTAGCTGGAGCACTTACTTTAGTAAATATTATTACTGTATATATTGTAAACATAATGACAATTTCTTTACAGCAAAGTACTGAGGGGAAGGGGATGATAATTTTATTTACAATTGTTATAGTTATTGCTATTAATGCTTACTTACTCACTATTTTTAGTAACTTACAAAAAGGTACTTTTACTGCAAAAGTATTAGGAGCAATTAAATTTCCTGACAGTGCAAAATCATTCTTCTCTTCTATTGGAAGAGTTGGGGCTGGAGTTGCTACTGGAGTAGGTGGATCTGTGCTAACCAGTAAGACAGGAAGAGCCTTGGCAAGTAAGCTTGTTGGATTTAAGAGAAATCAATCTGCATGATCTAAGCGTAATGACAAGTTGGGTAAAACTATGGCAGGGCTTAGTGCAAATATTAATAATTTTGTAGGAGATAAACTACAAGGAGTAATTGATAATAGAGATGCTAAGCTTAAAGAACCTATACAAAGCATTGATTCTGATAAAACATTTACTAGATACTTAAACAGACAGTCATTTAAGCCTGGATGACAAAAAGCAGAGACTAGTGCTATTGTAGATAAGGCACTAGAGTTATTAGATAAGAACGACTTAGGCCTAGAGGCAGAGCAACATGTTCTAGGGATTATTAAACAAGCTGGTAAATTTAATGATGAAGCTCTTAATAAAAAGATTAAGAAAATTAAAAAGGCGGCTGTTCTTTCTGATAATGAGGATTATTTGAGCGCAGATACTCCCGAGAAAAGAAAGAAATCTTTGGCTGACTTTGTCCAAAGTTTTGACTCTAAAACAGAGGAAGATATTAAGAAGATTAATTTCAAGTCACTGGGAGATCTACTGGGTGTGGATATTGTAGAAATAGCACAACAACTTGCAAAAGACCAAAATGTTAACCGAGAAAAAATTGCTACTTTTCTTAATGCAGCTAATGAGAAAAATGACAAGCTATTTGAAAAATTGATTATGGCTGGAGATGAGAATAATGTAGCTGGTAGGTTTAAAGTATATCAAGATGCGCTTAAGAAGATGGCATATAGTAAGAAAGGCTATGATTTGTATATGTCAAATGCAGTTCAGACCCTTGAAGACTACACTGCGTTATTTGAACCAGGATCTAAGGAAAGACAAGATATGGACAAGATGCTCAATGATATTAAGGATCTACAAAATAGAGGACAAGAGCAAGCTGCTTTTAATAAGATGGTTCAATTCTATCAAATGTATGAGCTTAAGAAAGAACATAATGCTAGAACATATATGAGTGCTGGAGATATATGAGGACACTTGTTGTTAAGAGATAAAAATTTACAGAAAAATTTTGATGGTGTATTTTTAGCTAAGGCTGCTGGAGCTCAAAAAATTGATACTAATGATAATATTGCTAATCTTGGGGCTAAATTTGCTAACTTACTTCAGGGAGGAGTCTTTAGTGCTAATGATTTTAATAAGATAGACCCAGATTTGAAAGCTATTCTTTATGATCCTAATATTAATAAAAAGAAAGGGGAGCCTTTGTTTGCTAGTTATAAAAACATGAAGGATTTTTATACAAAATATTTTACAAAATTACCTTCAAGCAAAAACAAGAGTATGTATGGGTTACTTTCTTCTTTAGTTTTATTAAGCTCTGGGTCTTATCAGTCTGCTGAACAAAGAAGTATGTTGTCAGATATGTTATTTGAGGCATTTAGCATACAAGATGCTGCTCCATTGGCTAACCTTTTCCATAGATTAAGTAATATAAGCGAAAATGATCCAGGAATAAATAAAGTGTTAAGTGCTTTTGCCTTAAAGTATAAGGGAAAAATTAACTTTACGGATAAGTTTATTACATCTAAACAAGTAACTAAGAAAGGGAAGAATAAAAAAGGACAAGCAATAAATTATGGACTTAAACAAGCTTTAGGCATTGATGATAGTAAAGTTGATAAAAATACAAATACTAAAAAATCAAATAATAACTAATTATGGAATTTAAAGATCTACCACAAAATATCCAAGATTACTTAATGTCAGATCATT
The DNA here is from genome assembly GCA_028702045.1 of Minisyncoccota bacterium. Classification (GTDB taxonomy): domain Bacteria; phylum Patescibacteriota; class Minisyncoccia; order UBA6257; family JAKLIH01; genus JAQVPP01. The sequence continues at coordinate 1,241 of JAQVPP010000006.1, read as the reverse complement.
TTATATTAGGTTTACGAGATATTGCTGACAAAAGCAATATGATTGCTAAAGAATATTATTATGATTACATGACAATGGTTGCACAAATTGTTTGTGGTTATTTTACTTTAAATGAATTGTTTGTTTTTTTACAAGAACGCTATGGTATAGAAGAGAGTATGGCCAAAGGAATGACACAAGAAATTTACTCAAGACTTTTATTTCCTATAAAAGATGATATACTTAATTTAAGGAAAAAATATTTAGATCAAGGATCTGAGATGAGTATGGAAGGGATAAAAGATGTGATTAGTAAAAGTCAGGAGCTAAAAGCTTCTATGGAAAATAATGATAGTAAGATTAACAAATTACTAAATAAAGAATAATGAGATTATTTCAAGTACCACAGTTTATTGAGAAAGAGGCAAGGGTAATTGGGCCACTCACTTTTTCACAAACAGTCATTGTTGTTATTGTGGCTTTATCTTGTGTGGTTATTTATTATTTATTTGATATTATTATCGCTGGAATTTTAATTTTTATTATTGCCTTTGTTACCTCATTGCTTTTATTTACTACTATAGAAGGGATTCCTTCATATAAACTAATTGTTCCTTTGATTAGGCACTTATGGTTGCCAAAAAAATATTCATGAAAAAAAGAAAAAACAGTTAATGTAAAAAAGGTCACTAGTCATATCAAGCAAGAAAGAGAAGAAAGTGTTAAGCAGGTTAAACAATCTGATATTTCTTCTTTAGCTAAAAAATTAAAAAATGAGCAAAAGTAAAACAAATACAGAAATAAATAGTAGCCAAGTATTGATTCCTATTAATGAGATTAGGAATGGTTGTGTAATATTAAAAAATGGAACATTACTTAGTGTGATTAAGGTTAATGGGATTAATATTGATCTTTATTCTGAAGAGAAGATGCTGGGGGTAAATGAGTCATGACAAAGTTTTTTGAATAATTTAGATTTTAGTTTAGAAGTATGTCTAAGCTCTGATAGGGCAGATTTGGCTAATTATTTAAAAACTGTATATACAAAAACATTACAAGAAAAAAATCCATTGCTAAAAGAACATTTGAATAATTATTTTTCTTTTATTTCTGATTTTATTAAAAAATATCCTTTAATGAAAAAATCTTTTTATGTGATTGTTCCTTATGATGGGGGACAGTTGTCTGTGAAAGAATCATGCACTATTTTAAGACCATTTTTCACCACATACTCTTCTGGATCTATATCTTCATTAAATATT
>JAQVPP010000005.1 GCA_028702045.1 Minisyncoccota bacterium | reverse complement strand
TATCAATTCTAGCTAATCTATATGATGTACCTTCTGCTGGTGTAGCTTCTAGATTGTATAGATGGTTAGTTTCTTCTTGAAAAGTTATCAAAACATCTCTCATAAAGTTCAATATATCTTCTACAAAAGACTTGCCTTCTTTTGATCCAATATTTTCTCCTAAAAAGTTAAGAGCAGCTTCATTAGCACCTACTATGCCTATTGTAGAAAAATGATTTGCTCAATATGATCCTCTCATTTGTTTTACTTGTTTTAGATAAAACTTAGAGTATGGATATAGGCTACACTCTGTAAAGTTCTCAACTGCTTTCCTCTTAATCTCTAGGGAATCTTTAGCGATTCTCATTAATTTCTCAAGCTTATCGAAAAATTCCTTTCTTGTTTTGGTTGTGTAGGCAACCTTAGGTAAATTAATAGTAACTACTCCAATTGATCCTGTTTTTGGATTAGATCCAAATAAACCTCCTCCACGTTTTATTAATTCCCTGTTGTCTAATCTTAATCTGCAGCACATTGATCTTGCATCATCTGGAGATAAGTCTGAGTTAATAAAATTAGAGAAATATGGAATACCATATTTGGCTGTCATCTGCCAAAGAGTTTCAAGATTTTTATTATCTCAATCAAAGTCTTTAGTTATGTTATATGTAGGAATTGGGAAAGTAAACAACCTGCCCTTAGCATCCCCCTCTAGATAAACTTCGCATAAAGTTGAATTAAATAAGTTCATTTCTTCTTGAAAATCACCATATGTTTCTTTCTGTTCTTTACCACCAATAACAACTGGCAAGTTCTTATAGCTAGCTGATGGCTGTAAATCTAAAGTAATATTAGTAAATGGACACTGGAATCCTACACGAGTAGGTACATTACAGTTAAACATAAATTCTTGTAAAGCTTGCTTTACTTCTTTTTTAGTTAAATTATCATATCTAATAAAAGGAGCAAGTAAGGTATCGAAACTGGAAAAGGCTTGAGCACCTGCTGCTTCTCCTGACAATGTATACAAGAAGTTAACTGCTTGACCTAAAGCTGATCTAAAGTGCTTTGGTGGAGATGATTCTGTTTTGCCATATGCACCTGTAAAACCTAGTTTTAATAAATCATACAAATCTCATCCACAACAATATGCAGATAGTACACCTAGGTCATGAATATGGAATCAATTGTTAAGCAATGCATCTCGTATTTCTTTTGTGTAAATTTCATTTAATCAATAAGTTTTGGATAATCTTTGAGATAAAAAAACATTTAAGCCTTGTAATGAATAGCTTGTATTGCTATTTTCATTTACCTCCCAGTGCTCTACATCAACATATGAGTTAATTAATGAAGAAATATCATCTATAGACATCTGAGTATCACGTATTTTCCTACGTGACTCACGATAAAGAATATATGCTTTAGCTGTTTTTGGAAAATCTTTTAATATCAAACTCTCTTCTACTATGTCTTGGACTTGCTCAACTGTAGGGATGTCATCTTTGACAAATCTTTTATTTAGTAAAAAGATTACTTTATCGCAGACCCTTTCTACATCCTTATCAGTACCTTCTTTTGTGGCATTAAATGCTTTAGATATAGCTTGTTGTATCTTATCTATTTCAAAAGCATTAATTGATCCGTCTCTTTTTTTAATTTTTGTAAGTTTGATTTGATTTTCCATAATATTAAGCTTAAATGTTTATTAAAGTTTAATTTCGTTTTTTGCGTAAAAAGGCTGGAATATCTAGTTCATCTTCTTGTGTTTCTTCTGGATCGCTACTTTCTTCTTCTATTTCTTCTTCTTGACTAATTTCTATTTTCTTTTTTTCAGATGGAGTTGAGAATAGCTCATTTTCTACTCTGTCAAATAACCCATCCTCCTCTACTTCCTTTTCGTCAAATCCACCAGCAATAACGATTATCTTAAGTTCGCCTTCCTTTAGGTCATTATCCTTGGATGTACCAAAGATAATCTTAGCTTCTGGATTAGCTGTTTCAGTAATAGTACGAGCAGCTTCATTTATCTCATAAAGAGATAGATCATTTCCGCCAGAGATATTAAACAATATTCTAGATGCACCTTTAATTGATAAATCAAGTAAAGGAGATGATATAGCGGCTTTAGCTGATATGATTGCTCTATCTTTGCCCTTTGCTCTACCTATACCAATAATTGATTCTCCTGCGTTGGTTAATATAGTTCTTAAGTTAGCAAAGTCTAAGTTAACTATACCTGGATAATTAATTAAATCAGCAATACCTTGTACTCCTTGTCTTAAAATCTCATCAATTTCCTTAAAGGCATCTAAGATTGGAGTCTCTTTTTCAATAACATTCCAGACCCTATCATTTTCTATAGTAATTAAAGAATCTAGATGACTATATAATTTATTTCAAGCAATATCTGCAACTTCTTTTCTCTTTACTCCCTCAAAGGTAAATGGCTTTGTGACTACTCCTACTGTAAGGGCACCTGTTTTTTTAGCTATTTGGGCTATAATTGGAGCTGCACCAGATCCAGTACCTCCACCAAGACCACAAGTAATGAAAATTAAATCAGCACCTTGTAATATATCTTCTATTTCTTTAGCATTTTCTTCAGCTGATTTTTTACCTAGCTCTGGATCCATGCCTGCACCTAGTCCTTTAGTTGTATTTAATCCTATGTTTACCTTCTTGTCTGCTTTGGTAAAATGAAGGCCTTGCATATCAGTATTGATTGCAATAAAATCAACTCCTTCTGTTTTCTTTTTATACATTCTGGTTAAAATGTTTCCACCTCCTCCACCAACACCACATATTTTAATTTTGATATTTGGCTTTGGTTTTGTTGAATTCACTATTGAATTTAATTTCTGTTCTTCCATGATACTTTATTTATAATGGCATTATTTCGTTAAATCGCCTACTTAGTTTTTTAAAAAATCCACCTGATCCTAGTGTGCCTTCACTAGAGAAATCCTGATTGTTTAGATACATTTTTAATGACCCCAATACTGGAATATATCCTAAATCTTGTGTTGTAAAATTACTATACTGTGCTTGAGCTAATCTGACAGGTAAATTTAGTTTATATTTAGCTAATTCTACTATACCTTTTGTCTGAGCCCCACCACCGTATAGGACGGCCCCTCCTGGTAGCTTGCCTGTTTTGCCTATAGCCTCTAGTTCCTTACTGATTGTATCAAATATGTCCTCAAATCTTGACGCAGTGACTTCTGCTAATTCTTTTTTGGATATCCGCCTGTCTTCTCCGTTATATTCTTTTAATGAAATTGTTTCTTTTTTGTCTATGTTTTTTGAAAAAGCACAACTTTGATTTCTCTTTAGCATTTCTGCTACTTGCTGACTGACCTTAAAACAAATACCAATATCATTCCGCACATGATTCTGACTAATTGGCAATACTTTTGTATAGACCAAACAACCATCTTCATAAACAGAAAAACCTGTTGTACCTGCTCCTAAGTCTATAGCTATGACTCCTGACTCTTTTTCCTGCTTGGTTAAGCAAGCCTGAGCTCCTGCTAAGGTACTGGCGTTAATTTGGCAAACTTGATTTTGAGTCTTTTTCAAAACTTGTTCTAGATTTTTATGATCTGGGCAGAAGGTATAGACAAACAAACATTCTGCTTCTAGTCTGTTACCTATCATGCCTACTGGTGACTGTACTCCTTTTAGCTTATCTACGTAAAACTTCTGAGCTACTGTGTGTAATATTTTTTCATTTTGGGTTAAGGAAACATTTTGCCTTGCACTGTTGATTGCTTTTTCCACATCTTCTTTAGTAACTTCATTTTTAGAACTATCAGAAACAAAAGCAGTACCCCTGTTAATAATACACTTTAAATTATCTCCTCCTATTGTGCAAATAATTCTGTTGACTGTAGAATTAACTGATGCCTCTATTTCAGAAACAAAGCGATCTAGTGCATTCATAGTTTCTTCTGGGTACTTGATTACACTCTTACTAACTCCTAAAGATTCTTTAGTTAAACTATTAATTATTTCATCTGGCTTTGATTCATTAACCAATACTCCTCTAATATTATTTGTACCTATATCTAATGATAAGATTAAATTTTTCATTGCAAATTTTTTAAAATTTTTTCTTCTACTAAATTCATTCTTGTTTCATTTTCAATTGTGTCATGAGAATAATTAAACAGGTGTAATAAAGAATGAGATATATATTTAATATATATATTTTTTAAAGAAACTTTCTCTTTTTTAGAGATTTTTTTTAACTTTTTTGGTATTAAAAATATAACACCCAAATCTAAATAATGCAAATTATTTTCAAGGTTTTTAAAAGATGCAATATTAGGCATAGAAAGAGTGCCTGGAATATAGTCTTTTTTTCTATATTGTATATTAAAATCCCTACCTTGCTTTTCATTTTGCAGTATAACAGAGATGTCAATATCCTTATCTCTTATTGCTACATATTCTGAAATAAATGGTAGGGATTTTAAAATAATTTTCTTAATTAAAAATTTTTTAAAAAAAACTTGGTTTGAAATATTTTTAATAAAAATATTTACCATAATTATTTTTTAAATGGAATACCTTGTCTTTTTTTTCTTTTAATTTCTTGTAATACACTTTGTTTGTGTAGAGCTGATTTTTTAATAGAAGCTTTGTTTGGTTTTGGATCGTTGAATCTGTGTTTTTTTGCTTCTAAAAGTACTCCACTCTTTTGAATAACTTGACCAACTCTGTATAAAAAAGCTGATGAAGACTCTCTTTCTTTTTTTGTTATTTTTATAGACATAATTATTTTTTTAATCTTTTATTTAATATGTTTATTAATTTTTTAAATGGGATTGTTTCTTGTAAGCCAGAAGTTAATTCGTGAAAAATAATTTCTTCCCTGTTGGCTTCTTCTTGACCTATTATCAAGACGTGTTCAATATTTAAATCTTTGGCTATTTTCATTTGTTCTTTTATACTACCTTTGGATAATGAGGTTGCAGTTAAGAGATCATTTTTCCTTAATGTTTCTAATATCTCAAAACTTTTTTCTTTAGCTGAATCTCCTAGCTGGATTAAGAATAAAGATGGCTTCTTTATTTCTTTAACAACATTCATTAGGCTTAGTATTTTTTCTGAATTGATAGCTATGCCTGATGCAGGACGCTTGTTAGCCCCAAACACCTCTAGTAAATTATCATATCTTCCTCCTTGGCCAATTAGCTCATCGTGTAAATATACATTAAATATATTAGATGTATAGTACTTAATATCTCTGAAAATAAATGGGCTTTCTTTAAATGGGATATTTAGACTCTTAAGATATTTGACTAGATCAGTGTAGTTTTTCTTACAGTCCTGACAAAGACTATCTTGAATATGTGGTGCATCTATTAGCAAAGCTTGGCACTTTTCTTTTGTACACTGAAGTATCTGTAATATATTTTTATTTTCTAGATGCTTTTTACATGATGGGCAAAGCATTGCTTTTTTAGACTTAAAGTATTTCTCAAGTTGCTTTAAATAATCTTTTAAACAATTCTTACAGCCTTGACTGTTTATTTCAAAATAGAAGTTGTCTAAATTAAGTTCTTGTAGAATTTTGTCAATTGTATTAATCAACTCTACATCACAGATTGCATTCTTGACTCCTATTATCTCAAACCCTGTTTGATTAAATTCTCTGATATTGCCTTTCTCCTTTCTAAAGAATGGGCCTGAGTAAAATAACTTAACTATATCTTTATTTTTTAAAAGGCCTGTGTTCAAAACTAATCTGATGGCACTTGCTGTACCTTTTGGGCGTAAGACTAATCCATTTTTGCCTGTTTTGATATATTGCATTTCTTTATTGACTAGATCAGTTTCTTTGCCTAAGCCATATAAATAAATCTCTGGTTTTTCTATTATTGGGAAAGCTATTCTATCAAAGCCATAAAAATTAGCAATGTTAGTTATTGTTTCTCAAAAATATCAAAAAGTTTTAAATTCCCCTGGAGTTAAATCACTTGATCCTTCATGAGGTAAATAAGAGAACTTATTATTCTTTAAAACTGACTGAGAGACATCATCCTTAACTAACTTTTTCTTGATGTCAACAAACTTAATATGTTTTGGTTTTTTTGTCATATTTAATAATTAATTGGTTTGGAAACATGATCTTGATTTAAAGGAAATAGTCTGACAAATATTTTGCCTACAATGTCTGATTTTTGTATTGGACCAAACAAACGTGAATCAAAAGATACTGGCCTGTTATCCCCTAGGACAAAATACTCATCATCACTTAATAAATTATCTACTGTGTTATTTGTGTAGATATTTTGATTTAAGTATTCTTCATTTAAATTTAACTGTTCTCCTTGGGAAAATATAGTAATGTCTCCATTATTGATTACTACCTTTTCTCCAGGTAAACCTATGATTCTTTTAATATAGTATGAGGTGTCGATTGGTGATTTTAGAACTACTACATCGCCTCTTCTTGGTTCATCAAAACGATAGGATATTTTATCTACAATTAGATAGTCTCCTTCGTGATAATTAGGCTCCATACTACTGCCTTGTACATAAAAAGGAGAACCAACAAAGATTCTTATAGGGAAAATAATCAAAGCAGCAATAACCACTACCTGAACAAACTCTAAAAATGCACTTCTCTTTTTCATATATATTAAATGTTTATTATCTGTATTATACCAATTTTTTTAAAAAAAATCAAATATTTAAAAACAGTAAAAAATATATTTTTTACTGTTTTATTTTAATAAATTCTCAAATAACATAGCTACTACAATAGGGCCTAATCCATTTGGCACAGGAGTAAAGAATGAGCAAATATTTTGAAATTCTAAACTACTCTCACAGTCGCCACATATCTTATCTAGTTTACTACATCCATAGTCAAATATAACAGAACCCTTTTTAATAAAAGAACTTTTGATTAAATTAGGCTTACCTATTCCAGTAATGATAACATCTGAACTTACACAAAGTTGATCTATATCTTTTTCAATATTATTTATACAAGTAAAGTCAATATGATTATTGAGCAAATATTGTGCAATGGGCTTTCCTATTAGATCTCCTTGGCCTAATAAAAGAACATTTTTAAAAATTAAATTATATTTCTTAACTAAATAATCAAGGGCTAGTACTGTTGGCGGAACAATAGAAGAAATGTTTTGATAAAACTTACCTAAGTTTGTATATGTTAAACAATCAATATCTAGCTTACTTGGTATAGCGTTTAATAAACTTTCTTTACTAAGATGTTTAGGTATAGGTAGTTGTATGATAACTCCCTTAACATCTTGTTGTGTAGATATATTTTCAATTTCTTTTTTTAATTCTTCGCTTGTTTTATTTTCATCAAGATAGTGTACATCACACTGAATATTTAATTTAGCTGCAAAATCTTTTTTTATCTTAATAAAAGATGTATTGGCTATATCATTTTTAAAAGATATAATTTTTAAAACAATGTTTTCTTTAAAATTTTTTCTTTTTTCTTGCAGAGTTTGTAAAATACAATTTGACTCTTCTCTTCCATTAATTTGCATAGTAGTATAGTTTAAATCTCATAAAGAAAACTAATAGCATTCTCTATGTCTGTAAGAATTTGATTTGCATGTTCAGGAGATATGTCTACCCCAGAAGAAACTGCCTCTATTAGTAATAAATAACTTTCTTTTATTTTCTCAATATTAGGAACATATTTTAATAAAATGTTGTTTAATATTTCTTGAGCAGATTTGCCTTTGAATCCCATTTTTTTAGCGTGATTAATTAAACAGTCAAACCCTTGAATTAAAAAGAGTTTTCTTTGTATATCATTTTGTTCTTCGAGTAATCTTGTCTTTAGATGATTAATAGTTTTTATGGCCTTTTCTTTGGACTGAGAACATGTATTGTTTTGTTTTTTAAAATTTAAAACTTGAAAAATTAATCATACAGTACCTAGTATGAAAAACAAGGAAAGAATTAAAGAAATTAGTTTGATGTAGTACATATTTTCTCAATTTGTTTAGCAATACTTAATAAATTTAAATCCTCAAACCTTTGACCTATTATTTGTATGCCTACTGGTAAATCACTGGTGTGCACAGGTAAACTAATAGCTGGTAAACCTGTTAAATTAGCTGATACAGTTAAAATATCAGATTGATACATCTTAACTGGATCTTGTTTTTCATTAAACCTAAATGCTTTAGTGGGAGTTGTAGGGGTTAATATAAAATCAACATCCTTAAAAATATTTTCAAATTCATTAATTAAGATTTGTCTAACTTTCTGAGCTTTTGTGTAATATGCATCATAGTAACCTGCAGATAAGATAAACATACCTAATAAGATTCTTCTTTTAACTTCTTTACCTAACTTTTCTCCTCTTATTTTCAAATATACATCATCTAAATCATTGATTGATATGTCTTTGGTTAGTTTATCAAAATGAGTGCCATAGCGAATATTGTCATATCTAGATAAGTTAGATGAAACTTCTGCTGGCATGATAATGTCATAACAAGGTAAGGCATATTTTGTATGAGGTAAAGAAATTTCTTTTAAATCAAAGCCTTGATTTTTTAATTCTGTGATTGCTTGATCCATAAATTCCTTAACATCATCATCTAAATCTTGAAAATATTCTTTAGGTAAACCTATTGTGATTTTATTTTTTAAGTTTAAATCTTTTACCTCACTAGTTGTAGAGTCATTTTGATCTATACCCTTAATAATATTAAAAATAATCTCACTGTCTTCTACACTACTAGTTATTGGGCCTATTTGGTCAAGTGATGATGACATAGATATTAGCCCATATCTTGATACTGATCCATAGCTTGGCTTAAACCCAACTACTCCACAAAAACAAGCAGGTTGCCTAATTGATCCAGCAGTATCAGAGCCTAGGGCTATAGTAGATAATTCCTTATTAATTGCACAAGCAGATCCCCCACTAGATCCTCCTGGAACACACTCTTTATTAATTGGATTAAGTACTTTGCCAAAAGCAGAGGTTTCATTAGATGATCCCATAGCAAACTCGTCCATGTTTGTTTTCCCTATAATAATTGCACCTGCATCTTTTAATTTATTAATTACAGTTGCATCATATGCAGCAATATAGTCCTCAAGCATTTTAGAGGCTGCAGTACAGTACATACCTTTGACTAAAATATTGTCTTTGACTGCAATAAATATACCATCTAATGGTTTTAGTTCTTCATTTTTTTGAATTTTTTCATCTATTTTTTTTGCTTCATTTAAAACATTTTCACTTAGAGAAATGAAACAATTAAGGTCTTGATTATCTTTGATTTTATTCAAATAACTTTGTGCTAAATCTGTACAAGTTATTTCTTTGTTTTTTAATTTATTTTGTATATCTTTAATCATAATTTTTACTTAAAAACTGATGGGATTGAGTAAAAGTCATCATTTCTTCTTGGAGAATATTCTAAAAGGTCTTCTGAATTCTCGTGTCTTACTATATCTTGCCTAACTATATTTTTCTCTAAATATTTATCCTTTTTAGCTGAAATATTGTCTGTGTCTACTTCTTTTAAATTATCTACATAATTTAAAATATGATTTAAATCTTTTTCAATTTCTTTTTTCTCATCATCTGATATTTGTATTTTAGCTAAAAGCAATAAGTGATCTATATCTATCATAATAATTTACTTAATACATATATATTACCTAAATTTTAAAAAATTTGCAATTAATTATTGACAAAACAAAAAAATCTGATACAATATGTAGGTAACATGCCCATGTTACATCCTGCCTCTTGCCTACAAGGCGAGAGGTTTTTTATTGACTTAGGAAATAAAAAATGATAAACTAAAATAAATGTGACACAAATCAATTTAACAGCTCTCCCTTCACAAAAGGGGGAGTTTTTTATTTAACAAGTTTTAAAAACTCATTTTCATCTATAATTGGAATATTTAATTTTTTGGCTTTTTCTAATTTACTACCTGGAGAATCTCCTACTACTAAATATGACAAGTCTTTAACAATTGAATTTTTAATTGTTCCCCCATTATCTTTTACTATATCTTGATAATATTCTCTTGACTTTGATAGTGTGCCTGTGAAAAGAAAAGATTGGTTTTTTAATTTTGTAGATGATAGTTCTTTTTGAATAAATTTAATTCCATGACTATCTAATTTATTTAATAATTCTATATTCTTGTCATTATGGAAATACTCATATATTTGAGAACTTACTTTATGACCAAAGTCATATATGGAATTCCAGTAATCAATGCTTTTATTTCGCATCTCTTTAATTAAATCTCTAGGTGACTGTACTTTAGAAGATAAGTGTTGAGAAATAACAACAGAAGCATCTTCTCCTATTAGTGGTATGCCTAAAGAAAATATAAACTTACTTAATTCTATTTTTTTAGAATTTTGAATTGCATTTATTATATTTTCTGCAGACTTTTCTCCTTGTCTTTCTAATGGCTGAATATCTCCTTTTGTTAAAGAAAATAAATCAGAAAAATCTACAATTAAACCTAAATCTAATAATTTTTCAATTAATTTAAATCCAACACCTTTCATATCAAATCCTTTTTTGGAAATAAAGTGCTTGATTTGCTGAGAAGTACGAGCAGGACAGCTAGGATTAGGACACTTAACTAAAATATCCTCTACAACAACAGGGGTATTACATTCTGGACAAGTTTTGGGCATCTTGAACTCTTTTGCATTATTTGTTCTAAACTCTTTTAAAACTTTGGTTATTTTAGGAATAACATCACCTGATCTAATCAAAACTACAGTGTCATTAATTTTTAAATCAAGTCTTTTGATTTCTTCCTTATTATGTAATGTAGATCTAGATACTGTAACACCGCCAACTACTACTGGTTTTAAAAAAGCAACAGGAGTAAGTATGCCAGTTCTACCTACTTGTACTTTAATATCTTCAACAATAGTAACTGCTTCTTTAGCTGGAAACTTATAGGCCATAGCTCCTCTTGGGCCTTTAGCAACATCACCTAGTTCTTGATAATCTTGATTATTATTTATCCTAACAACTAACCCATCAATTTCATAATCTAGCTTATCTCTTTGTTTGTTTATTTTTTCATAAAAATCAAAAACCTCTTGTATATTGTTACAAATTTTATTTATTGCATAATTAGATTTAAACCCTAGTGCCTCTATAATTAAATGTTCTTCTGAATGGGTTTTTTGTCCTAAATTGGTAATCATGGATCATGGATAAAAAGATAGTTTACGAGAAGCTGTAATTTTCGAGTTAAGCTGCCTAATGGATCCTGCAGCTACATTTCTTGGATTAGCATAGATTGGCTTGTTTTCTTTTTCTTGAATTTTATTTAATTTTATGAATTCTTTTTTTGTTAAAACTATTTCTCCACGAATTTCAATTTTATGAATATTGTTTTTCTCAATATATTGAATAACATGATCAAGATTAAATTCTTTTAATTTTTTAATTAGATCATTTTTAGATGGCAATACTAAAGGAATGGTTTTGATTGTTCTAGCATTTTCTGTAACATTTTCTCCTATTTTCCCATTACCTCTTGTAGCTGCTACTGTTAATTGATTATTTTCATATATTAAAGCTAAAGATAGTCCATCATACTTATACTCTGTGTAATACTGGAAATCTTTATTTAATAAGTTTTTGTTTCTTTTCTCTCACTCAATAACATCCTCTTTGGTTTTCTTATCATCTAAAGAAGCCATCCTGATTAGATGGGTATGTTTTTTAAAAGCCTTTAGTGGTTCTCCCCCTACTCTTTGTGTAGGAGAATTTGGATCATATAGTTCTGGATATTTGCTTTCTAATTGAATTAATTCTCTCATTAAAGAATCTCACATTTCATCAGAGACTGTGGGACTATCTAAAACATAGTAGTTATAGTTATGTTTTTGAATTTCTTGCTTTAATTTTTCTGCTCTTTGCTTTATTTCTTGATTCATAATATTTGCTTAATATATATTAAGTATATCAAATTTTTAAAAAATTTTAAAAGAAAAGAAGGTCATTTGAGCACCTTCTTTTTGTATACTTGAACTATCCATATCATGAATAATCCAAGTAATACTAAACTTATGACATTTTGCCATCCGAGTTGGATGGCGGAAATAATACAAAAAGCAACAATTAAAAAAACTAATGTTTTTTTCATCATTGCCTCCTTTCTGTTATTTTGTATAATCTATCAAACTTATGAACTAAAGTCAATAAAAAAACAGTTTTGAAAAACTGTTATTTTACTTCTTTAACTATCTTTTCTACAACATTTGGGTTTTCTTGAGATAATTGAGAAAGAATCTTTCTATCAATTTGGATGTTGTTTTTAGTTAAACCGTCAATAAATTTACTATAACTAATACCAAATTGTCTTACTTGAGCATTGATTCTTGTTTGTCACAATCTTCTAAATACTCCTTTTTTCTTTCTTCTATCATTAAATGCATTATTACCTGCATGAAGAAGAGTGACTTTAGCTAATTTAAATTTAGATTTGTTGTTGTGTCTAAATCCTTTAGCTAAAGATAATACTTTATTTCTTCTTTTTTTGGAGACTACTCCACCTTTAACACGTGCCATAATTTAATTATTTAGGAAGTTTTTTTAATATCTTTGCTTGCGACTTTGTTATTTCTCTAAGGCTTTTTCTTCTATTTTTAGTTCTTGCGGAATCAGAAGAAGTGGTATGAGCTGTATTGGATGCTCTCCTTAATAATTTTGACTTTTTTCTAATGATTCTTTTTTCAAAAAATGATTTGTTCATGTTATTTTTTTAATTCTTTTTTGTAATTGTTACCTCATACCCATTTGGTAATCTTGTAATTTCTTTAACATATTTTATTTCTGTTTCTATGAGATTAAGAAAGTCTGTTACTTTAGTTTTGGATTCATTAAAGTATTGTTTCTCTCTGCCCCTTAGTCTTAATTGAATTCTGACTCTTTTGCCTTGATCAAGAAATTTTGTAGCTTGCTTAGCTTTTGTCTGAAGATCGTGTATACCAACATTAAACCCAAGTTTTATTTCTTTTTCTTCATTTTGTTTGGATTGTTTTTGTTGTTTTCTTTTTTGCTTTTCTTCAAAATATTTAATTTTGCCCAAATCTCCAAGCTTAAAAACTGGAGGATTTGCCTCTTTAGATACAAGCAAAAGGTCAAGATTTTTTTCTTCGGCCAAAGAAAGAGCATCTTGTTTTGAAATTATTCCAATTTGTTCACCTTTTTCGCTAATTAATCTTAATTTTTCAGGTATAAAATTTGTTTTTTCCAAATTATTTTTTATATTTATTTTATTAAAGTGGAGATGATGGGAATTGAACCCATGTCTAAAATATTTTTTAAACTAAATCTACAAGTTTAGTTTATTTTTTGTTTTTTAAAAATATGCTAAAAAATAAACAAAACACATATTTTCTAGTTAACATTAAGTCTTGACTAAATTCAATTAACAAAAATTTAGAGCATCCTAATATTACGACAAAACCCTATTAGGAATCAAGTTTTGAAGCTTGCGAAAACCTATACGTTTAGACTAGGCTAATGCGTAGGAAGGTTGATATTTATTTGCAATTATGTTTGTGCTGAAAGATTTACAAGATTACAACACATACTTGACCTGCATTAATTTAAAAGAACTATTTTATCGAGGCCTGACATCCCCTTTTTAATCTTGTATATAATAGCAATTTTAATTAAATTTGTCAATATTTAAAGGGCGGTTTCTGTTTTGAAGCACAACTATAGGTCCAAAACCTATAAACTATGACACTTCTATTTGGGAGAAACTATGACATTTCTATTTGGGAGAAACTATGACATTTCTATTTGGGAGAAACTATGACATTTCTATTTGGGAGAAACTATGACATTTCTATTTGGGAGAAAAATTTATTGCTCATCCACTATTTCAATTAAAGGATCACTTCAATCAAAAGATATCTCCTTATCGCATAATTTTCTAAATGTTGATATACATTTAGGATTAATTTTGGCATATTCTTGCAATATTGCGACTATTTCTTGCATAAAAGACCCAACTGTACCATCTGAGTCATCAACTCCATTAGAAAGCTTTTTGTCTAATCTTAATAATATATTTATCAATATTTCAGAACTCTGTGTGCTTACTGGTAGCTGGGAAACTATGTTAGAGAGAAAATAACAACCCTTACACAAAGAATCTTGATAAATAAATCATTTTCTGGATCCTCCTGTATATGGTTTAATAAATTTCATGGCACAAGAGATTTCTTTTTTAAATGCACCTACTTCTTCTTTTGTGAGATCTTTTGTTAACTCGCCACAGACAGGGCCTTGTGTAATATTTTCATCTTGCGTGGTTAATTTTTGACCATTCATAACAGCATATATAGCTACTGCCACCATATGTTTACAGAAAATATCATGCTGACCAAGATAACAATTACAACCCCCTTTATTACATTGACACATATCTACATAAACATCATACAATTCACTTCCTTTTACTACTGCACTGTACCCGTTTAATTCTTCTTTAAATTGTATGATTTTTTTCTTATTATATAAATCAACTGCCTTTTGATAAGTAGGCGGATCTGTTGTTGCTTTTATATCTTCTAAATTAAATGATGGCTTCATGTTACTCACATTTTAAATAGTTTTGGTTAATCTTACAAGTTTTAGTTTTAAAAACACACAAACTATCTTTCATATTGACTTCTCCGCCCTTAATAGCACACTCTATTTGACCGTTATTATCATAACCTGTTATTTTAATTCCCCCCATAGGACATAGGTTTCTGAACATGGCCCACTCCTCACATTGGCGATTATCCTCAAAAAGACATACACCGTATTCTCCTCCATTTATATCTTTTCTCATCTCTAGTTTGCCTTGATTATCTATACAATACTGAGAGGCAGGGTTAGCTAATTGTATTTGATCAGCAGGAACCTCTTCTGGCATCAAGACTTTTTGCCTAGTAGTTGTGGTTACCTCTTCTTGTACAAGGTTTGTTTTGGGTTTGTAATTATAGTAAAAAATAGCCATCAAGATTATTATTATACTAAATACAATAATTAATATTTTTTTCATTTTTAAAAATTTAATATATGTTAATTTTATATTATTATTACTTCTCTTTCAAGTGTAATATTGAATTTCTGTTTAACTGTTTTAATTATTGCTTGAGAAAAATCATATATCTCTTTGCCTTGAGCATTATCTAAATTGACAATAATTGATGGAGTTTTAACATATACTCCACACTTTTTGTATTTTTTCTTCTTAAATCCAGCCTTGTCTAAAAGCCAAGCGGTTGGTATCTTGTATTTATCATTAATCTGAAAATATGGAATATCCATGAATTGCTTTTTTAATTTATTAAATAATGTTTTAGAAATAATAGGATTCTTAAAAAAACTACCAGCATTACCAATCTCCTTATAATTAGGCAGTTTACTTTTCCTTAATTTTAAAATATATTTTCTAATTTTCTTTAAATCTATATTTTCTAAATTATGCAAATCTCTGTACTCTAGTATATATTTTTCTTTTAGAGAAAGTTTGAAAATAACATTTAAAACAAAACAGTTCTTTAGTTTTGTTTTGAAAATACTAGATCTGTAACTAAACTGACATTCTTTATTTGGAATTGTATATATTTTATTATCTTGAAGACTAACATACTCTACGCTATGGATTATATCTTTAATTTCTGCACCATAGGCACCAATATTTTGCACAACACTACCGCCTATTTTACCTGGAATATTAGATAAGTTCTCTGGACCATAATAGTTGTGCTGTATACAATATTTAACAAAGTCATCCCAGTTATACCCAGAAGATACTTTAAGATATATATTAGTTTTTGTTTTTTTAATTTCTTTGATTTTTTTAATATTTGAATAAATAACAGTTCCTGAAAAATCCTTAGTAAATAGAATGTTACTCCCATTACCTAAAAAGAGTATTTTTTTAGGTTTTGTTTTTATAAAATCAAAAAAATCTTGTTCTTTTTTTATTTCAAGAAAATTATCACAAAAACAATCAATACTAAATGTGTTATATTTTTTTAAATTAAAATTGGTTTTCATTTTTTATTTTTATTATATCATAAAAGTGCAATATGTGTGGTTATATTAGCGTATATCAAAAAATGAAAAAGATTCTTTTAATAAAGGAATAATGTCTTCTATGTCCTCTTTGAGAAGGCCTTTTTTGTTTTCATATCTTTCATCAATAAGAGTATTGGTTGTTTTGAACTCTTGTAGATAATATTTCTTACTCCCCTTTATATCTTTAACTATGTTAAGAATATCTTCTTTAGTCATATTTGGCTCCATAGTAGTTCTAAGCTCATAATCTTTGGCCTTGTTTTGGATAAGTTGAATGCTCTTTTTTAATTTATCTGTATCAATATCTACCTGAGTGATTTGAGAATATTGTTGATTATTTAATGGAGCCTTTACGTCCATAGCTATATAGTCTACAAGATCTATTACTTTCTCTAGAGCTTCTGGGTTAGTTCCGTTAGAGTCTAGTTTAACTAAATAACCCATATTTTTAATTTTTAAAATAAAGTCTTTTAGATCAGAATGAAGAGTTGGTTCTCCTCCAGTAATTACTACTGCATCTATCTTGTCTTTTCTATTTTCTAAAAAATCAAAAATTTCTTTTTCTTGAATTTGCTCATTTTCTTTGATTCACTTTGGATCAACTAGAACCTTGTTATAACAATACTTGCACCTGAAGTTACAGCCTGAAGTAAATACTATACAAGCTAATTTGCCTGGATAATCAATAAGTGTTAATTTTTGAAATCCTCCTATAATCATAAATATGTGTTTATTTTTTTAATAAGTTTTTTAAATCATTTATTATTTGCGATATATCATTTGGGGATAAAAATAAGAAAACAGATCCTTTATGTTTTACTAATTTACTGGCCTCATCTATTTTTATAGTTTCTCCATTATCTAAATTATCAATAATAATTTGAGATGTAATATTTGGGAAATCAGATTGTTTTTCTCTTGCCTTGTATATATCTAGCATGTATGTTTTTTGAGCTTGATTTAACTCTTTAGCAAAATCTAAATAAAAATCTCTGACTCTAGTAAACATATGTGGTTGCATTATACAAATAATATCTTTATTTGGATACTTTTGTTTTGTGGCTTCTATTATTGTTTTTATTTCGTTTGGGTGATGAGCATAGTCATCTATAACAATACTATCATTTATTTGGTATTGATTAAAGCGCCTTTTGCACCCTTTGTATGTTTTTAATTCTTTTTCTATATCTGTTGCTGTTAGGTTTTCTAAATAACATAGAGTAATTACGCTTAATACATCTAGTAAAAGGTTTTTGCTAAAAATTGGAATATCAAATGAACCAAAATTTTTATTATCTATATATACATCAAAAGATGTGCCTTTGCTTGTATATTTAATATTTTTAGCAATAACATTATTGTCATTATTTATCCCGTAATATATTATTTTATTATTAGTTTTTAAAAGACGAGAATTTTTATCATCACCACATGCTATGATTAACTTTTTAGCGTTATTAGCAAAAGAGTTATATGCATCCATAACATCGTCCATGTCTTTGTAATAATCTGTGTGATCTAGGTCAATATTTGTGATAATTATATATTCTGGAAAATAGTTTAAAAAATGCCTTTTATATTCACAGGCCTCTAAAACAAAATACTTATTTCCTGGTTTAGCAAAACCAGTGCCATCTCCTATTAAATAATTAGTTCCTTTTAAATGATTCAACACATAAGATAATATACTCGTAGTTGTTGTTTTGCCGTGACATCCAGTAACGCATATGCCTATATGGTTTTGAATTAAATTTTGCAACATCTCCATATATGTATGAATTTTTAAATTTAATTCCTTAGCCCTTATTACCTCTTCGTGACTTTCATCAAAGCTTGCACCTTTTATTATCTCAAAACCTTCCTGAATATTATTTTTATTATATGGTAATAATTTTATGTTTAACTTGTCTAATTCTATTTGTGTAAAAAAATGAGTATCTAAATCACTCCCTTGAACATAATTGCCTAATTTATGCATTATTTGAGCTAATGCACTCATGCCAGATCCTTTTATGCCTATAAAATGATATTTTTTCATGAAAACTATTTTTTAGTTTTAATTTTTTTATACATGTTGCTTATTATTTTTTGAAGAATGTTTTTAGGATAATCAAATATTAAATAATTATCTCCAAAATTGGTTAGTAATAAATCAATTGGGTGTTTGTATGAACTAAATTCACAAAACTTAGAAATAACTTTTTCATTGTCGTCAACTAGGCCAACATGTTTAAATGTTTTATTAGTTAGATCCTTGCCTTGAAAATATATTATTAAATCACCTTTTTCTGGTGTTTCTTTTTTATATTGTTTTTGGTTTTTTATAAAAAAATCAACAATTTCTTCCCCTATATAATTACACATTTCTCCTGTAAATTCTGAGTTTAATTGTTTGTGATCAAAATGCTTTAAATATAGTAAAAACCCCGTACACTCTAATTGTATATCCATGGTTTCTCTTGGTAAAAATAAATCAATACCCATTTCTCTTAGCTTCATTGTATTTTCTTTACCTTTTAAAAAACATGAATCTACAATAGACGATGAATTGTTATTAAGTTTTTTTAATGACATTTTATTTTTTCTTAAATAAATTTGATATGTTGGCCTCTTTAGGACCTTTAGATTTGGAATAAAGAGATTTTTTCCTATCTTTGTATGAATCTTTACATGGAGATGTCAATTCCTCTATAGCTATTTGACATATATACATGTCTGGATAAAGAATAACTGGTAGTTCTGATTGATTACTGATTTCTAAAGTTAAAGTTCCCTCAAATCCTGGATCAACAAAACCTGCAGTATGTACTAAGATGCCTAATCTAGCTAAACTACTTTTCCCTTCTACTCTAGCTGCAACTTTATTTGATAACGAGATATATTCTTTAGTGCTAGCTAAAACAAACTTGCCTGGATGAAGAACAAATCCATTCTTGTTGTCTATGGTGATAGTTTGCATCATATGAACAACATCTTCTTTTTTCTTGATATCAATAAACTTGTGTTGAGTAAAATTAAAAACTTTAATTATATTACTTAATTTCAAATCAATAGAGGCTGGCTCTATTTGTTCCTCTTGTATTTTTTCTTTAAAAGAAAATATACCTTCTTTGATAGCTTTTTTTAAATCTTTGTCTGAATAAATCATTTTTTTCGTTTAAATTTTTATTATTTGTGTCACAGTATTGCCTCTCCTGTTTTTAAAAATTTATCTAACATTTCTAGTTCTTCATAAATACCCTCTATTAAGTCAACTTTTTTAGATTCTTCTAAAGTAACCCATTTATAATCTGTTAAAGAATTTTCTAATTTTATCTCTCCAGATTCATAGTCTGCATACAAGCTAACTATAATGGCTGGTATTCCCTCTGGTCTAATAAAAGACATACTTGTTAAATAACCAATATTTTTTATATTTAACCCAACTTCTTCTAAAACCTCTCTTTTGGCAACTTTTTCAAATATATTATATCAGAAAGATCCTGTATCTTTTGGTAAATTAATATAATCTGATTTTTCCAACTTACCACCTGGAACTGTCCATTTACTAGGAAAAGCTTTTTCTCAATCAGCTCTTTTTGCTACTAAATATTTATCACCTTTTTTAATTATGACCGTTATTGATAAATAGTGTGCTTTGTTTTCGTTATATTCCATAATATTTTTTATTTTTAATATATTAAAATTGTATCATATATTTTTTATGTTTGCATTTTATATATATAAAAAAGGTTGGTAGGAAATTTTCCTACCAACACTTAGTCACCTCCTGTATTCAGGGAAATACATTAGTGTATTTCTTTTCCCAAATATATTTTCTTGCTTTGGCCCTATTTCTTTATAAAAGATTTTGTTTCTTTTAGGGCCTACAAAACTAATAATGTCACAAATATATATCTTCCCCGTTTGGGGATTGAAAAAGAGCTCTTGCCAACTCTTAACAATCCTGTTAGGTTTTTGTATATACCTAACACAAGGATACATCATATCTTCCAATGGGGCTACTGGAG
>JAQVPP010000030.1 GCA_028702045.1 Minisyncoccota bacterium | reverse complement strand
ATTACTATCATTAGTTCTACTAAAGTGAAACTATTCTTTAATCGTTTGTATTCTTTTTGCATTAAGCCTTTTTTAAAAAAATTCATTTTTCTTAATTAATTAAATATATATTAAGTATATCAAAATATATTAAATTGTAAAGTATTTTCTCTTATTTCTTTTCATTTTAATAAAATCTTTAGCTACAATCAATAAGTCATTAAACTTAATTGTACTCTCTGTATTATTAATTTGCTTAACATATCTCTCTAGTACAGCAATTTTATTTATATGCAAAAAATAAAGTATCTCTATATCAAACCCAAACTTATCAACAACAGATTTCTCAACAAATTTCTTAGCTATACTAGACCTCATTCCCTTTATCCCACACTGTGTATCAGTTTGCTCAAATCCACAAGAAAAAAACACTAGCACTCTGCACATATAGTGAATAAAATTGCGTACCAATCCAGAACTAAACACTCTTTTACCTATTACGGCCTTAACAAAATTTAAATCTCTAAAAAATAAATCTACTTTATGTATACCATAAGGTACATCATCATCAGTAAAGACAATCCTATCTCCTTTTGCTTTTAAGATTCCTTGCTTAATAGCATATCCCTTGCCCTTATTTTCTCTATAGCTCACCACATTAATTCTAGGATCAGTATATTCAAGTAATAATTTTTCAGTATTATCCAAAGATCCATCATTAACAAAAATAAATTCTATATCATTATCTCCAGAATAATGATTTAATAAAAAATCAACAGTTTTTTTAACAATTTTTTCACTTTGATAAAATGGAATAATTAAAGTTTTCATATTTCTATAATTTAAACATTCTTCCCAAAAACAGAGTTTCTAAAAGAAGTCTCTTATTTAAGTAATCTTTATTAATAGCCTCATATGTTTTTTTCAACGCACCCAGTAAAACAAACATCTCTTCTAAAGACATATCTATTTTAATATTATTTTTTAAAAAATAATCTGATTCTACCACCTCCATCTCTTTTTTAACTTGAAATTTTAAAAACCTAATCCAAGAAGCAATCAACCTAGTTAGGTTCTCCTTACTACTTATCTCCCCCTCAAAATCAGTAATATCCTTAATATATAGACTTGCCTGATAAAAAGAACTGCTATATAGTTTAATAAACTCTGATATATTTTTCATCTCTTGCTTAAACATCTCCTCATTTTCTAAATAATCTACACAATCCTTAATCATATTATCAAAATAATCAACACAAAAAGAAATAAGTTCTTTATTTTTTTTAACTTTTTTTTCTAAAAAAGCTAATAAGTCTTGTTTATTTTTTTTAAAAAAATTAACACATACAACCCTAGATAAAATAGTGTCTAATAGTCTTTCTTTATTATCACTAACTAAAATAATAATCAAATCTTTTTTAGGTTCTTCTATTATCTTAAGTAGTGATGCTTGTGCATCTGTAGTTAGTTTTTCTGCCTCATTAATAATTAGTACCTTCTTTCTCCCATACTGAGGTTTGTAATATAGCTTCTTACTTACCTTCTTCACATCTTCCACCTTAAGAGAATCTTCCTTAGTTTCTAAAATAATAATCTCATCATATCATTCTTTTAAAGATTCTTTACAAAAATAGCATGCATCACATCCACCCAATACTTTTTTCTCACACAACATACTTCTAGCAAATACCTTAGCAGCATACAACACCCCTAGTCCTTTATCTCCATAAAATAAAAAAGACTGAGATACCTCATTTTCAATCTCTTTTTCAAAAATCTTTAAAACATTTGCACTAACAAATAAATCCATTTTATTGAGAACTTAATAAACTGCGTTTATATATATCTATATTCTCCAAAAATATACCAGTACCCTTAGCTACACAAAAAATAGGATCATCAGCAACATATACTGGCACACCTGTTAAGCGAGTAATCAATTCATCCAAATTACGTAATCCTCCACCACCTCCAGCCAAAAATATACCTCTAGACATAATATCAGCTACAAGTTCAGGAGGAGTATTGGATAATACCCCCTTAATTGCCATAACTATTTCTTTTAAAACATTAATTAAAGCTTCTGCAACTTCATTTGAATTAATTTTCACATTCTTAGGTAACCCTTCAGAAATATCACCACCTGTTATTTCTATTTCTTTTTTACTCTTAACAGCAATAGCAGTACCTATCTCTATCTTAATGCTTTCTGCAGTTCTCTCTCCAATTATCATATTATACTTCTTCTTAATATACTCAATAATTGCCTCATCCATCTTATTCCCTGCTACTCTTACAGAATCTGATGCGACTATACCGCCCAAAGATATAACAGCTATTTCAGTAGTACCTCCACCAATATTTACAACCATATTTCCAGCAGCTGAATTAATTGGTACTCCAGCCCCCAAAGCAGCTAAAACAGGCTCCTTAACCACAAATACATTATTAGCTCCTGCCTCATTAGCAGCATCAAGCACTGCCCTTCTCTCTGTAGAAGTAATTCCACAAGGTGCAGAAATAACCACATCTGGCTTAATTAATCTAAAAGACCCTAAGGCTTTATTTAAAAAATACTTGAGCATAGCTTTAGTTACTTTATAATCAGCAATTACCCCTTCTTTTAAAGGTTTATACACTTCTATTAAATTAGGTGTCCTACCAAGCATTTCCTTAGCCTCATTACCTATTGCCATAATTTGATTATCATCCAAAGAAACAGCAACTGTAGTTGGTTCATTTATCACTATACCCTTACCAGGTATATATATTACTGTATTAGCAGTACCTAAATCTATTCCTACTTTTTTAACAAACATATTTATTCATTTATTCTCTTAATATTAGCATTTATTTTACTTAATCTCAACTCAATTTTCTCATATCCTCTATCTACCTGATATGCATTAGTTATTTTGGATACTCCCTTAGCCAATAGTGCAGCTATTATCAAGCACGCCCCAGTCCTCAAATCAAAAGAAGTAATTTCTCTTCCATACAAAGGAGTAACCCCTGTAATCAAAGCTCTATGTGGTCCAGCTATAATAGAATTAGCTCCCATCCTATTTAACTCATCTAAATACTTAAGTCTGCTCTCATACATAGGATCAAAAATTAAACTAGTTCCATCGCACTGTGTAGCCAGCACGCCAAACATACTTTGCAAATCAGTGGGTATACCAGGATAAGGTAAAGTCTGTATCTTACTTGCCTTAAGCCTAGAACAAGGCAAAATCTCTACAGAATACAGTTGCTCTTTTTTATTTTCTAACACATATTCCATCTTAACACCAAATGACTCTAATTTTTTCAAAACTAAATCCAAATGATCAAGTCTAACATTATGCACAACTACTCTTCCCCTACATACAGCTGCCATAACAATAAAAGTACCAGCTTCAATAGGATCAGGAATTATTTTATGCTTAGTTCCTTTTAAAGAACTAACTCCCTCTATTTCAAAAATATGACCTGCCTTAACTTTTATCTTAGCTCCCATTTTATTTAAAAAATGAACTAAATCCATAACATGTGGCTCTATGGCTGCAGTTTTCAAAACAGTTTTACCCTTAAGTAAACTAGCCACCATCAAAATATTCTCTGTAGCAGTTACAGAAAATTCCTCCAAACAAACCTCTGCACTTTTCATTTTAGAATAATCAATAGAATAACCCTCTTTAGTTGCCCTTATCTTTACTCCCAATTCTTTTAAAGCAAGCAAATGTGTAGCTATAGATCGTACACCAATCAAACATCCTCCTGGTTGAACTAAATTAAACTTATTTGTTCTATGACTTAATCCACCTACCAGTAATACAGATGATCTTAATTTTTTAATCAAATGTTTATTAACTTTTTTCAAATCAATATGCTTTGGGTCTATCTCTACTTTACGCTCAGAAATAAATCTAACCTTAACTCCCATACTCTCAATAATTTTCAACATATTCAACACATCCTCTATCAAAGGTATATTATCAATAACACTCTTTTCTTTACTTAAAAGAGCAGCAGCTATTATAGGGGTAGTAGCATTCTTTGATCCATACACATCTATATCTCCTTTTAAAGTATGACCTCCTTCAATAACAAAAGATTCCATAAAAACATATTTATTTTATATACCCCTATTATATCAAATAAAATAAAAAATTCAAAAAAATATACATAAATCTAATTTATGCATATTATTTAAATAATTTAGCATGAGACCCAATATCTATAAAATAAATGTTTTTATCTTTTTTATATCTAGCATAAATCAAAACAACATCTGGCCTCACATGGCAATCATAACAACCCTCAAAAAAACCATTTAATTTATGATTCATATATTTTACAGGCAACTTTTCTTTCTTTACTAAATAATCAGAAATTTTTTGTATTTCACGCAAAATCTTTTTGTCTTTAGCATATTGAACAAAATTTTTTTCAAATTTATTTGACAAAACAATTTTACACATATTATTTTTTTACAAGATAATCCACTACCTCTTTTCCATTTGCAAATCTTTTTTTATTTTTATTTGTAGTAACATCCTCTATTTCTTTCTTTAACTGCAAAACATACTGAAGACTAAACCCATTCTCATCTCTAAGTTCTCCTATAGGAAATGTTTTTAAATTAATGGTTTGTTTTAAAAATAATTTAATAGCAGAACTCATATCAAGTCCTGTTTGCTCAAATATTTTCTTTGCTTCTCTTTTAGTCTTTTCATCTATACGTATTTGTAAAGTTGTAGTTTTCCCAGCCATAATATATTATTTATTTGATATAATATAATTGTAATGCATTTGCATTGATTTGTCAATACACTTTACTCTCATATCAAATCCCTCATTTTTAACCCCATATTAATAGGATCTTTATTTTGCCATACATTCCTCCCTACAAAATACCCATCTATACCTTTTTTAACACATATTGCTACTTCGTCTAAAAATTCCTCTTCTCCTTCTTGTTCTCCTCCAGCCAAAACTACCTTCACCTTACTTGAATAGTTATATATTTCAGAAATTAATTTTAGATCTTTTGGTTTTTTAACCTTAATAATATCAGCTCCTAACTCAAATCCTAGTCGTATACTATCTAAAAAATCAATTTCTTTTTCACCAGGATATATCCACAAACATACTGTTAATTTTAAGTTTCTTGCCTTTTCCTGAATACAAGAAAAGGTCTCAATCATCTCTTTAGTATACTTAGTTCCCAAATATATTGTATACCCTATTCCTTTAGCTCCTAATTTTTTAGCATATTCTACAGAACAAACTAAATTTGATCTTTTTTCCTCATCTTTTAGCTTTCCATCTAATTTCACAATCAAAGGAACTAAATATGAGTATTTAGTAGTGTTAAAGTATTCTGCACTTCCTTTTTCTAGCACAATACCAGTGAATCCTCCTTTTACAGCTATTTCAAAAATATAGTCCAAATCTGCACTATCATAAG
>JAQVPP010000004.1 GCA_028702045.1 Minisyncoccota bacterium | reverse complement strand
ATAAAGAAACTACATCGCATTTGGACTTGCAAGTCTCTCCATACAAAACCTCTCTACCGATACTCATCTTATCCTCCTTACAATAAATAGATATATATTAAATATATCATTTAAAAATTATTTTTTCTACAATTTGTGCAAAAAAACAGACAAGAATATTCTTGCCTGTTTATTTTAATATTTTCTTAAAAAGCTTAGCTAACTTATCCTCACTGTGCCTTAAGCGCATATTAGTTTTATCTACTGAAACAATATTATATTTTTGAACTTTCTTGTTTTGATTTTGAAAATTAAATAAAGTAGAATGTTCTAATAAATAATTGTTTTGTATTTTTTCTAAAAGGTGTTTAGGAATTTTAGAAAAGTCTGGAGCAATAATTAAATCAAAATGATCTTTTTTCCCTAAATACTTGTCAAATATATTTATATATTCTTGTATGTTTAACTCACTGGTTTCATTAGCCATAGAGACTAGGTTAGTTACTAATATTTTTTTAGCTTTGGTTTGATTAAAGGCTGTAGTCATTTGTGTAGGTAAAAAATTAGAAAGAATAGATCCATATATACTACCTGGACAAATAATGATAAAGTCTGAAGTCTTGAGTACATTTATTGCTTCTGTGTTTGCTTTAACTTTTGGCTCTAGTCATATTTTTTTAATCTGATCAGATGACATACGTAAATCATCTAAATACTTTTCTCCTAAATAAATTTTATTTGACTTGGTTTTGAATTTAATATTAGATGGTTTTAGGGAAACTGGTATTACTTCTCCTTTTAAATTAGCTTTGACAAGAGAAGAAAAAAGAGAATCTACTTTAGATAGGTTTTTACATTTTTCAGCCATGAACATAAAAAAGGTGTTGCCAAAGTTTCTCCCCTTGCCATCCCTATACCTTAACATCTCTTCTCAGATATTTTTCTGCTTACCATCTTTTCACAGTGAAATTAGTGATCTCCAGTAATCTGAATAAGCAAGTACATTACCTCTCTCGTCTGTTCTGATTCTACCGCTATCTCCACCATTATCAAAAGTAGTGACAATTGATTTAATATTAGAAAATCCTGCCTTGACCAAAGCTTTGTTGATTGTAGGCATGCCAGACCCTCCTCCTATTGTACATATTTGTATTTTTTTCATATTACATAATTAAAAAACTAAAAGACACGAGTCTTTTAGTTTTCTTTTTTAAGTTGTAGAGTAAACTTATCATCATCTATCTTTCCTTTTGCCTCATAATCGCTATCTATACCTTCAAAGACAATTTGAGAAACTTTAGATGTTTCTTTAATTTCATCAGTATTTTGTTGAATAAATTCTTTTAAACTGTCTGATATATCTATAAAAGATATGTTAATAAAATCATCTGGAGTACAATTTGATTTTTGCCTTGCTCCATTAATTAATCTGGTTATTTCTCTTATCTTACCTTCACTGATTAATTCTTGGCTAAGGTTTGTGTCGTATGATATATCAGTAGAAGCATCTTGATTAATAACCACATCTTTGACATTGATTTCTTCCTTAATTAAATTGATTAAATCTTCTGAGAAGTTATTGTCTTGTTTTAAAATCAAACTCTGTAGTGGTTGTCTAACTTTAAAATTAAGTTCTTGACGAATGTTTAAAGCTTCTGTAGCTATATTTCTTAATATATCCATCTTACTTAATAGATCATCATCAACTAAATTATATGGAGTAATTACTTCTAAATGAACTGATTCATTTTTGGATGTTTCTTTAAAAATCATTTCAGAAATAAATGGACAAAATGGGGCTAATAAGATACTAAATTCATTAAGCACAAAACCTAATACTTGAGAATCTATTTTTAATGATTCTGGTGAAGTAGGTTTTTGGAACTTGGTACGAGATCTTCTTAAATATCATCTAGACATATCATCAACAAATTTATCTAGAACCTTGGTTGCCTCAAATGTATTATACTTATCTAAATTATCACAAACATCTTGCTTAGCTTTTTCTAAAATAACTAGTATTCATTTATTTAAGTCATCTAGATTACTGAAGTTAGAAATTAACTCTTGTTTATCTATACTAGTCTTATCTGCATAAGTGATATAGAACTTCAAAACATTCCAGATAGTGTTTAAAAATCTTCTTTGAGATGAGACTAAATCAGTAATAGAAAACTTCTTTGATTCGGCTGGAGAATTCATTGAGAAAAAATATCATCTTAGTGTATCTGCACCATATGGATCTAGTATATCGTTTGGCCTGATTATATTGCCTTTTGACTTAGACATCTTTTGCCCATTTTCATCAAGGACTAGCCCTAATGATATTACATTTTTATATGAAGACTTAAATCCAAGTAAAGTAGATATGGCTAATAAGGTATAGAACCAGCCTCTTGTCTGATCAATTCCCTCGCAAATAAAGTCTGCTGGGAACTTAAATCCTTTGCTTGTATATTCTGATATATCTTTTATTTCATCTTTACTGCCAAAACTAAATGGAAAATGTGCCTGAGCAAAAGGCATTGATCCTGAATCAAACCAACAGTCAATAACTTCAGGAGTGCGTTGCATTTCTTTATTACACTTTGGACACTTAATCTTAAAATTATCAATATATGGTCTGTGCAAGTCAAGTTCTTTTGTTTCTGGATTAATTGGCAAGTCTGTATTATTTAATCCTTGACCCATTTCTTTTAATTCTTCTATACTGCCTATTGTATGGAGATGGCCACATTCACAAATTCAAATTGGAAGTGGTGTTCCCCAGTATCTTTCTCTGGAAAGGGCCCAATCCTTGACATCTTCAAGCCAAGAACCAAACCTACCATCTTTAATATATTTAGGTACTCAATTAATTTCTTGATTATTTTTAATTAACTCATTTTTAATTTGAGTTGTTTTAATAAATCAACTCTCTTGAGCAATATATATGAGCGGGCTATCACATCTTCAACAAAATGGATACTCATGTTCTGCTCCTTTAGGTTCTCCATGTAGTAATATGTTTCTTTGCTTTAAATCTTCCATAATAATTGGGTCTGCGTCTTTAAAAAACATATCTTTTACAGAATCAAGCATGTTTTCTGTATCCATCATTTTGCCTTGCTCATTTACTGTTTTGATAACTTCTAGGTTTTCTTTTTTACCTAACTCCATATCATCTAAGCCAAAAGCTGGAGCAATATGGACAAGGCCAGTACCCTCTCCCTCACAAACAAAATCAGCTTTAACTACTTCATAAATTTTATTCTCTGCGCTGGCATAGTTATAGAAAGGAGTATACTTTAGTCCAATTAAATCTTTTCCTTTGATTGTTGTTATTTTTTCAGCTGAGTCTATAAAACTTAATTCATTTAAATCAATATGGGAAATAATATATTCATCATTTAATTTAAAAATGGTGTAATCAAAAAACTCATTAACAGCAATTGCAGTGTTAGCAAATAATGTTCATGGAGTAGTTGTTCAGACTAAAAGAGATATATTATCCAAATTAAACTTTGATGAATCAACTAGTTTCGCTTTTACATAAATAGATGGATCTTTGACTGTCTTGTACCCCTGAGAAAGCTCATGACTAGATAGACCTGTTCCGCATCTAGGACAATATGGAATAACTTTGTGCCCTTTCTCAATTAATCCTTTATTAAATATTTGTTTTAATATTCACCACTCTGTTTCTATGTACTCATTTTTATATGTTATATATGGATCACTCAAATCAATCCAATAGCCTATTCTTTTAGAATTTTCTGTAAAGGCATCTAGATTTTTCCAAACAGATGTTCTGGCTTTTTGATTAAATTTATCAATTCCATAATTTTCAATTTCTTTTTTTGAATTAAGATTAAGTTCTTTTTCTACCTCAAGCTCTACTGGTAAGCCATGAGTATCTCATCCACTTTTTCTGCTTACTAAAAAACCTCTTTGTGTCTTGTATCTACAAATTAAGTCCTTATATACTCTGGATAAAACATGATGCACTCCTGGCATACCGTTAGCTGTAGGAGGACCTTCATAAAAAATAAACTCTGGGTTGTTTTTATTTTTTTCAATAGTTTTTTGAAAAATGTTGTTTTTTTCTCAAAAATCTAATATTTCTAGCTCTTTGTCTACAAATTCTAATTTGTATTGCTTTTCTTCCATGATTAATTTACTTATTAATTGTTAATTTAAATATATCATAAAAGATATTTTGTGACAAATTAAAACAGGAGCACTTTTAAGTGCTCCTGATACTATACAAAATATTATTAAGCCAATTGCAACGAGTGTTGCAACGACTATTACAAAAACTTCGCTACCCTTGTTCATAATAACCTCCTTAGCATATAACATATGAAATAACTAAAAATAATATATCACATTTCTTTTTAAAAAATCAAATATTAACAAAAAAAGTTTAGAAACATTTAAATTTCTAAACTTTTTTTATTTTTATTTCGGCTACTTTCCCTCCTTCCAAGACAAGGCATACAGTTTTTGTTTCCTTGTCAAAAAAGATACTGATGATAGATCGGGGATCTATTCCCCTTCTATACATCTCATCTTCAAAAAAATTTATTTCTTTGTCTGAAAGATGGGTTTGTATGTACATTAGTGTTTCTTTTTTCATATTTTCCTCCTTTCAAAGAAATAATGTACTTATTAATAATATAACGCAACATAGAAAAAATGCAAATGAAATAGTTTTTTTAAAAAATAAAAAGCAGCATGAAATTTTTAGCAATATCATGCTGCAAAATAAAACTTTTCTATATATCCACCTCCTTCCCGTGTGGATTAGATTATGGATCACCTCCTTTCGTTAATTATAAAGGAAATAATCACAAGAATATCCTCCTTTCTTTCTTCCTCCTTTTGGAGGAAGAATAAAAATCGGACGTCATCATCCTTAATATGTTATCATAAAATAACTTACTTGTAAATACTTTTAGATATATTAAATATGTGATATAATAAAATATATGAAAAATAATATGAATTTAAAATTAGTTTCAGAATATAGTCCTAAGGGAGACCAACAACAAGCCATAGATAAATTGGTTAGTGGTTTAAGTAAAAATGAAAAACATCAAACATTACTTGGTATCACAGGTTCTGGTAAAACATATACCTTGGCTAATGTAATTGAAAAAACACAATTACCTACCTTAATCATTTCCCCTAATAAAACTTTGGCTGCACAATTGTATGAAGAATTTAAAAACTTTTTTCCAGAAAATAAAGTTGAATACTTTATTAGTTTTTATGATTATTACCAACCAGAAGCATATTTACCTAGTGTAGATAAATATATTGAAAAAGATGCAAAAATAAATCAAGAAATAGAGCAAATGAGAGCCAGTGCAGTAAATAGTATACTTACTGGTAGAGATGTTATTGTTATTGCCTCTGTATCTGCTATTTATGATTTGGGTAATCCAAAAATATTTGAAAACATGAAACATGTTTTTAGAAAAAATGACCCTATACAAAGAAGAGATATTAGTAAAAAATTAGTTTTTTTACAATATAAAAAAAATAACTTGGAACTAAAACCAGGTACTTTTAGGTTTAGGGAGGATGTTTTAGAAATATTTGTTTCTACTGGACATAATGTTTTAGAAATAGATATACAAAATAATAAGATTAATAAAATTAATTTAAAAAAGAATTATTTAAAAAACAATAAAGATGTATCTAATCTAGATACATACGATCTTTTCCCTGCAAAACTATTTGTTACTGAAAAAGATAAGCTTAATTTAGCTATTATTGAAATAGAAAAAGAGCTTAAAGAAAGATTAAATTTTTTTAAAAAAAATAAACAAATACTAGAGTATGAGAGATTAAAAAGAATCACTAATTATGATTTGGCCCTGCTAAAAGAAATGGGATATTGTCCTGGAATTGAAAATTACTCACTGCACTTATCTTTTAGAAAAAAAGGTGATACTCCTTATTCTCTACTTGATCACTTTATCTATTCTTTTAAAGATTACTTAATTATTCTAGATGAATCTCATATAGGTATCCCCCAACTAAAGGGAATGTATATGGGAAATAAGAAAAGAAAAGAAACTTTGGTTGAGCATGGATTTAGGTTGCCTAGTGCTATAGAAAATAGGCCACTTAAGTTTAAGGAGTTTGAAAATAAAGTAGATAAAATAATATATACATCTGCTACTCCTTCTGAATATGAGGTTGAGAAATCAGAAACTAATTTAGTAGAGCAAATCATTAGGCCTACTGGTATACTTGACCCAGAAATAGAAGTAAGGCCATGTAAGACACAAGTTGAAGATATAATCAAAGAATTGGAAAAGCAAGCTGAGAAAAAAGAAAAAACATTAATTTTAACTTTAACCAAAAGATCTTCTGAAAACTTAACTAGGTATCTAAAACAAAGAAACTTTAAAGTAGAATATATACATTCTGAAATTAAACCACTTGAAAGACCTAAGATTTTAGAAAAACTAAGAAATGGGAAAATAGATGCTGTAATAGGTATCAATTTATTACGAGAAGGCCTTGATATTCCTGAGGTATCTATAGTAGCTATGCTTGATGCAGATAAAGAAGGTTTTTTAAGAAATAAAACATCAATACTTCAAGCTATTGGTAGAGCAGCAAGAAACAAAGATGGTAAAGCTATCTTATATGCTGATAAAGTAACTAAATCAATACAAGAAACAATCGATGAAACAAATAGAAGAAGAAAGATACAAGAAGAATATAATAAAAAACATAATATCACATCTGAAACTATAAAAAAGAAAATAACTCAAACAGAAACAAAAATTGAAAAAATACCAAAAGATGAAAAAATAATAAATTATTTACAAAAAGAATTAAATAAAGCTATAAAAGAATGAGATTTTGAAAAAGCAGCTAAGTTAAGAGATGAACTAGAAAGATTCTATAAATAAAAAATGCCCTTGGTTTTCCGAGGACATTTTTTTACCCCATAAGTCCCGCCTTCTCTGCCCAGGACGTTTCTTTTTCCTCCTTTTTTGGGGTAAGCTTCTTTACATAACACCCGCCTTTTTCTGGGTGATATGTATAATTTTTTTTACAATAATAAGCATATCCTGTCTTCCAGGAAGGCCTGGAATAAGAACATGCTTCACACCTTTGAAAAACCTTATTGTTAGGTTTTTCAAAAATATGAAATAAGGCCTCAATTTTAACCTCACTAGGAGGGTAATCGAGGCATATATGAAGGAAAGGACAATGTTCAGGGCAATTGCCCTTATCGTCCCTCCATAAACAACATGATTCTCCCAAATTTTCAGGGAGAAAATAATTTTTTATCATGTCTCCCTCCTTTGGGAAAATTTATATATTTATACAATAACATTAAATATAAAAAATGTCAAATAATTAAAAAAGAAATATATACATATTTCTTTTTTCAAAATTAACTTAACTTATCTTTTAGCATCTTAATTACTATCTGGGGATTAGCAGTACCCTTTGATTCTTTCATTACCATTCCCATTAAGAACTGTATTGAATTTTCTTTTCCTTGCCTGTACTCCTCTACTGCCTTTGTATTGTTTTTTAACACAATATCCACAATACTTTCAATAGCTGACATATCTACTACTTGTTTTAAGTTGTTTTCATTTATGATTTCTTCTGGGTCTTTTTTAGTTTCCATCATTATCTCTATAACCTTTTTAGCTGAATTGGATGATATCTCATCTTTTAATACATAATTTAAGAGGGTGGCAAAATGATTAGCAGGTAAATCAGTTTCTTCTAAAGTTAAATTGTTTTTTGTTAAAATTCCAGGCAATGTAGATGTAATATAATTATATGAAATATTGATTACTTCTTCTTTTGGTTTGTCTGATAATGCAGATAACTCTGAAACAACTTTTTCAAAAAAATTTAAAAGAGGTTTGTTATTTAAAAATAAAACTGCCTTTATGCCTTTAAGAGAATATTCTTCTTCTAGACGCTTGCGTAATTCCCAAGGTAGTTCTGGTAAGGTTGCTTTTATCTCATCTAAATCAAACAAACTATCATCAGTTGAATGAACATGAATCTCTGGAAGATCTGGGTCTGGGAAATATCTGTAATCAGCTGAACCTTCTTTGGTTCTCTGTGATACTGTTTTCTCATTAACATCATCTCAGCCTCTGGTTTCTTGAATAATTTTCTCATTATTTTCTAAAGCTATTATTTGTCTATTGATCTCATACTCTACTGCTTTTTCGGCTGCTCTAAAGGAGTTGATATTTTTAACTTCTACTTTTGTGCCTAGCTTTCCTTTATTTGCCAAATTCTTTTCCATGATGCTTAAGTTGACTTCTATTCTCATTTGACCCTTTTCCATATTAGCATCAGATATTTCTAAAGTTCTTAAAAGTAACTGAAGTGTTTCTCCAAAATTCTTTACATCTTTACCATTATGTAATACTGGTTTAGTAACTAATTCCATCAAAGGAACACCTGCCCTGTTATAATCAAGCAAGGTAGATGTCTTAACATTTGTGTGCAAAGACTTGCCTGTATCTTCTTCTTGATGAATACGCTCTAACTCAATTAACTTAACTTCATCATCTGATAAACATATAGGTAAAGATCCGTTTAGACAAAATGGCTCAAATAATTGAGTAATTTGATATGCTTTTGGTAAATCTGGGTAAAAATAATTTTTCCTATCAAAAGAGGCTACCTTAGAAATATCGCAACCTAAAGACAAGCCAAGCTTAACTATATTATAGCAAGCCTGTTTGTTTATTACAGGTAAAGTACCTGGATGGCCTAAACATACTGGACATGTATGTTCATTTGGTTTTGCATCAGGATCATTTTTACAAGAACAAAACATCTTTGTTTTTGTGTTTTGCTCCATGTGTATTTCTAATCCAATAGTAGGTATATATTTATCTCGTAACTCTTTTGATACTTGTTCCATGTTTTCTTGTTTAAATTAGATTAAGTATATCAAATTTTTTAAAAAATAAAAACTCTTTATAATTTTTTACTTTTTCATCATTTTCCTTAACTTGCAATAAGGACAATTTGGATCATCACAGTATTTATCTCAAAAATCTAGATTTAAAATTTCTTGAGAAGTTTTTTTAATTATTTCCTCTAGTTCTTTTATTTTTTGACTGTCAATATCTGCAAAGATATGTTTTACGAATTCCCCTGTCTCTTTTGGCTCAACAAAATCAAGAATACCTTTATTAAAAATATATTTACCATTATTATGATATTTTAATAAAAGTGCATAAAAGA
This sequence comes from Minisyncoccota bacterium, assembly GCA_028702045.1. Taxonomy (GTDB): domain Bacteria; phylum Patescibacteriota; class Minisyncoccia; order UBA6257; family JAKLIH01; genus JAQVPP01. The sequence goes on along the minus strand of JAQVPP010000004.1, from coordinate 12,661 downwards.
TAAGTTGCCTATAATAATTACCATTATCTGATTTGGTGGCGCCTCTTATCTCTCCCTCTGTTTTGGTTTTACCTGACTTAAAGTCAATAACATCTACTTTACTTGTATCTTGAATAAAGTTAATTCTGTCTAGTGTACCTGTTATAGGGATATTGTCAATTAACACATCTTTAATCTTGTACTCATTGAGTCCTGGTTTTTTAAACTCATCAGAATATTCTTGGAAATATTGTCTTAAAGATTCTATTGATTCATCTTTGATTTTATTAAAATCTTCTTTAAGAATAGGTTGCTTGTTTAAAGCTTTTTGGAATTCTTTAATGAAAAAATCCTCAGTAACACTTCCATTTCTAGCATATTCTTCATAGGCTTTTTGAATTGCTGTGTGGATAGCAGTACCTTTGCACAAATTGGCGTTTTTAAATTCTGGAATTTGGAATAGGTTTCTGTAAAAGAAAGATCATGGACAAGATAAATAATTATTTAGTGCTGTAGGAGATAACCCTTTTTCCAAAAATCTTTGTTTGACTATTTCTTTATCTATAAAAGAATTACTCTTTTCAATAACTTGAAAATCTAAGTGAGACTTCTCATACTCTTCTTTATTATCTATCTCTATCTCTTCTTTTAATTCTTCCTTGATCTCTAGAATAAATTTACTTTTATTTAAAGCTTTTTCATCTCTAAAAGATAAATATGAGATAAATACATTTTGCTTAGCTCTGGTTAGACCAACATAGAATAATCTTTTTTCATCTTCTATTTTTTCTTCTTTATCATCCCCTTTTATTACCTCATCAATAAGTGCAATGGTACTATTGTTTCTTTTGTTTTCTCAAAATTCTTGATTAGCTGATAAAATAAAGACATAGTCAAACTCAAGTCCTTTGGCACCATGAGCAGTCATTAAATTTACTCCCTTGGATTCTAAAGCATTTACTTTCCACTCAACACCTTCCTGTTTAGCAATATCAATATCATCTAGAAAGTCTTTTAATGAGTAAGTTTTATTAATTGTTATCTTATCTTTAGCATGGTTGATTAAAGAAGAAAGCTTGTTTAATTTATCAACAACATTTGTGTTTTTAAATAAATAATCATAAAAACCTGATTCTTTAATAATAAAAGGAATAAACTCATTAATTGGAGTATTTTTTAGTTTTTGATTTCAAGATTTTAAGTTTTTAAATAATGTATCTACTGCATCAATATCCTTTAAGTTTAAGTCTGTATAGTCTGTGTCATATAGGTTTATAATTGACTTATTGGTTGAAAACTTGTTGATTATCTTGTATATGTCTAACTCGTTTAGGTTTAAAAAATCTAGATGCATTGCTTTAGCTAGGTATGTGTCATTACCATAATTTGCAATTGTATTTAATAAGATAATAAATTTTTCAATATCAATATCGTTGAAAATGCTGTTTTTGTCCTTAATATTAAAAGGAATGTTGAGTTTTTGTAAAATATCAACTAATTCCTTACTGTCTTTATGACTTCTATATAGTACTGCAATATTGTTTAAATCTGTGTTTAGTTCTTGAATTTTTTTAGCTACAAAAAAAGCCTCTAGTTTTTGATTAATATTTTTGATTACTTGTATTTTTTTTCCTTTCTCCTGATTACTCTTTAGCTCTTTGTCTTGATTGATTAAAGAAAAAGCAGAATCTAAAATTGATTGAGTAGATCTATAATTATTAACCAAATCAACTTGCACAGCCGTACTGAATCTTTCTTTAAAATTAATAAAGTTATAGTTGCTTGCTCCCTGGAATCTGTATATAGCTTGCTTTGTATCTCCAACAACAAATAGGTTGGGAGTATCATCATAACTAGCTAAAGTTGTTAAAAGATCATATTGGCTCATGTTTGTGTCCTGAAACTCATCAACTAATATATACTGGTATTGCTCTTGAAGATCAAGTAAAAAAGATTTTTCTGTTTTCATTTTCTTAAGAACAAGCAAAATCATGTCATTGTAATCATAGAAATGACTTTGTTCTAAAGCTTTCTCATATTCTTCATAAATATAGCTAAGTTCTATATTTTTTTCTATTTTCTTCTGATCTTCTCAGTAGGCTTTTCTGATTTTTTTTGGCTGGCCTTCTTTTTGATTTTTATAATAATAATCTTCTTCTTTTAGATCGTCTTTAGCTTTAATTGATATATCTCTTAAGTCTTGTCAGGAAACATTTTCTTGTTTTAATTTCTCAATAATACTACCAATATCTTTAGCCTTTATATTTTTATATATATATTTTAATTGAAGTTTTTCTAGAATATTGTTAATTAATTTAATTTTTGTAATATCATCTATATTGCTTGATTCTGTATATTCTGGAAAATATTCTGGATTATTTTGAATAACATCGTTACAAAATCCATGAAAGGTATTTATGGCTATATTATATGCACTACTACCTATAATAGAAGCAAGTCTATCTCGCATAGAAACTACGCCAGCATTGGTAAAGGTTAAGGCTAATATATTTTCTGGATCAGTGTCAGTTTTCTTTAAGATATTAACTATCCTTAAACTTAACATCTGAGTCTTGCCTGTGCCAGGACCAGCATTAACTATAACAGGGCCTTGTATTGTATCTACTGCCTGCTTTTGTTCTTTGTTTAATTTGTTATATAGAGTTTGAAAGTTTTCCATATTATATATTTATATATGTTATTTGTTTTTCGAGTTTAGAATTAAGTATTTGCTTTAATTCTTTGCTACATATATTATAGCAAATTTTTTTAAGGATGTGTTTAGGAACCTTAAAATCTTTGGCAATTCTATTAAATTCCCTAATATTATCTATTTTTTTAATGTTTTTTAATAGTTTTTTTCTTAAAAACAAAATGTTTTCTTTTGAATATTTTGAATTAATAAAATGATAGTGTATTGATTTTTTTTGATTCTTAATAATATTTACTATTTGATAAATAATATTAAAAAAGAAATCATCCTCATTGATATTTTCTGAGTTAATCAATAACAAAACCTTATTATTGACTCATTTACTATAACTTTGAATGTTTGTATTTTTAAAATCTGGCAAACATACTAAAAGAACCCCTAGTTTACCTAGAGTTTTCTCAAGTGATTCAATATTTTTTAAATTTTTTAATTGCTTAATTATTAAATGAATTTTGGTTTTTACTTGAATTAGTTTACAATCAGACATCATGTTGTCCATTAGTTGCATTTCTCCTAATCTAATCCAAGCTGATAAGGAATACTTATCAATTTTGTTAAAGTTTTTGTTAAATATATCTTGGTAAATATTTTTAATATATTTAAAAGAATTTATACCAAAAAATCTATGTATATTTAAGGCTATTTCTTGATAGTTTGACTGAATAAACTTTATCTCTGGAATTAAGTTATTCTCTGTTAAATTAACATATACCTTGTTTATTTCTTTTTTGTAATCCTTTATTTCTTTAAGTATAGCTTGTTTGATGCTTTTCTTTTTAATACTTAGATCGTATTTTTCTTGAATACTGTCTCAAAAAGAAGCAGATATTGGAAAAACTTTTTCTAACTTTTCTGAAGTTTTTTTAGTAATAGGGTTTTTGCCTTTAATGATTTCATTAATTGCTTTTTTAGTTAAACCTATTCTCAAAGATAATTCTTTTTGATTTATATTATATTTCAATAATACAGTAGATAATATCTTGCCTGGATGTACTGTATCATTTTCCTCTAGTTTTTCTTTATATATTCTTTTTACATTCATTTTTTCAATTATTATTTACCTATTATGTTAATTGAAATATATATTATTAAAAAAGTTTTGTCAAATAAAAAAAGGGGGTTGCCCCCCTTATTGAGATTCTTTTAGTAATTTCTCAGCCTTTTCTTGGCTGATTTTCTCAAAAAAGAAAAAATTGGTAGTAACTCCGAGGTAATAACCATCCTCGGTCTTGGCGACTATGTCGCCAGAAGAGGTTATCCACATCTCTTTTACTTTATTATTCATTTTTAACTCCTTTTCCTCGGTGAGGCCGAGGAATTCTTGATATTTTTTAAACTAATATTACTATATCATATTTTATTAATTTTGTCAACTGTTTTGCGGCGAATATAAACTCGAAGTGCAACAAATTAAAAACATAAAAAATTTTATATTAATACAAAATAACTTAAAGGTACTGTAACTATATTATTTTTTTTATCATATTTTAATTCAGTTTCTTGCTCTGATAAGACTATGCCTAAGTTTGACTCAATTCTTTTCATGGTTTGTAGCACTTGTTTGTGCTTGTCCTTATTAACTCCTACCTCTATTACTATTTTTTTGTCTCCAACACTAAAAATAAAATCAGCACCATTATCTTCATTATCAAATGTTAGTGAGCAAGGAAAATATCTTTCCTTGATACGCATTATATACATTGATATTAAATCTTCTAGAAGTTTCCCCCTTCCATTCTTTTCATCAATAATACTTCCTAATCTTGTATAATACATGTTTCTAAAAACTGGGCTAGCGAATAAAAACTTAGATGGCTTATTTGTGACTTGCTTAAAATGAGATCCTTTGGGATAGATCCTAATTAAAAGTTCTGTTTTTTCTAACCTAGAAAAAATATCAGATACTGTGGATCTAGAAATTCCTAATTTCTGTGAAAGAGTAGAAAAATTAATAGTATCCATATTGGCTACGGCATATAATATATGTTCTACTGTTCCTAAAGTTTTAGAATCTAGTTCATTATTAATACTCATATCTTTCATGATAATCCTTTCTACAGACTTTCTTATTGTGTTTAAAATTATTTCTTTATTATCTAGCCCTAATACATAAGGTAAAGAGCTGTAATTTAAATACTCATCAAAAGCAAATGGTTTAATTTTAAAATAAATTTTTTTTATTTCTGTTTCTATTTTTTCAAGTTTTTCAAATATTTCTTTACTATTATTACTATTGAAAATAGCGTCTTCAATTTTTGTTGAAATGGTTTTTGAAATTTTGATATCATACTTAATTTCCATAAATTCTGAAAAAGACATTGGATGTATTTTTGTTGAGATTACTCTTCTGGCTATATCTGCATTAGTATTTAGTAATAAAGCTGAAGATCCTGTAGAGAACACAAAAACATTTTTAAGTGCTTTATCATACAATACTTTTAAAGATACCCCTCAATTCTTATCATACTGAACTTCGTCTAAAAAAATAAATAGTGGCTTATCTAATTCTCATAAAGACTTTTTCATTAATTTTTCAAACCCTTGTATTACTTCTGCTATATTACTTTGTAGCACATTAACTATATCGTCGACTGATAGGACTAAAAAATAAGCATCCATATTTTTTTTAGAATAATACAATTGTTGTAAAATAGTAGTTTTGCCTGTTCCTCGTAAACCAATTAAATCTATTCATCTATATGAATCATTTTTATTTAAAAAAAGATTAAAATATTTTTCTACAACTTTAAAAGCATCACGCTTAGGCTTTTTTTTATTATTTATATCAAAAACATACCCCCTAGCATTGAGTTCGCATGTTTTTAATTGTTGTTCTAGATATTTTTGTATTTTTTCTTCTTGATTCATATAAATAGTTTATTTATTAAAAATATACACAAAAATAGATTTATTGTCAAGTAGAATAGTCAATAAAGGGGTGTTTATTGACTATTCTAGTAGTCAATAAACCTTGAATCTTAATTTTAACTGACAAAATAAGGGTTTTTGAGTCTTTTTATTGTTTGAGATATTGAATTTTTAAATAAAAGCTATTAATATTATCTAAAAATATGATAATATAGATATATCATGAAAAAGAACTGAATAAACATATTAAAAGGAATTGCAATAATATTTATTATATTAGGCCATTCACCTATTAATAAGCACTTTATTCCATATGCTTATTCTTTTGATTTGCCTATATTTTACTTTATAGCTGGATATTTATTTAATAACATAAAATATGAAAATATTAAACTTTTTTTTAAAACCAGAATTTTAAAAATTTTAAAGCCATATTTAATATTTTCATTAATATCTATTTTCATGTATTGTTTAATATTCCAGACAAATATATTTAACCTATATACACTGGAAAAATTTCTGATAGCTAAAAGATCTGATATTTTCTATAACATACCTTTATGATTTTTACCTAGTTTCTTTATTACACAATCTATTTATTATTTTTTAAGGAAATATATCAATAAAGATAATATTTTATTAATAACCTGTGTACTACTTAGCTTTATTGGGCTTGTATATTTTAAAACATTGCAACAACCCAAACTGGTTTGAACTATAGATGCTAGTATATATTATTTATTATTTTTTGCTATTGGTAATTTGTTTAGAAAATATAAAGAAAAGATATATTTTCTTTTAAAAAATAAGGTTTGATTTATACTTGCCTTATTAATAAATATTATTCCATTGTTTCCAAGCGTATATAATAAGATATGATTCACTAACTCTGGAATATATTATTATTTTATAACAATATTTTTAGCACTTAATGGTATATTTACTTTTATCTGTATTGCTAAATATTTAGGTAAGAATAAATTTTTAACATATATTGGTAATCACTCTTTAATTTATTTTGCCCTACATGTACCTGTATTTTTCCTAATTCAAAAAATTAATACCTTAATAGGTATTAATCCTGTAGAGAGCTATCTGACTGGATGTATTTATTTAATAATTGCATTAATTGTTTTAACACCTTTTAATAAATACTTAGAAAAACTTATATAATATATTCTATTCTTTAATAATTAGAAAATATGTTTTCTTGCCTCTTCTAATTAATGCGTATTTATTGAAAATAAAGTGTTTTAAAATTTTATCCTCATCTATTACTTCTCCATTAACGCTTATGGCTTTATTTTGAATATCTTCACGGATTTGTCTTTTAGAAAGATCTGATAAAGAAAGTATGTCACTAATTTTTAAATTAGATTTGATTCTTATTGTCTCTAGACTATTTTCCATAGCCCTAAAGTCATCTTTGTTTAGATGGGAAATATCATTGTCAAATAAAGACTTGGTTATTTTTTCAGCCTGTAATAAACCTTTTTCTTTATGAACAAATAAAGTCACTTCTTGAGCTAAAAGTTTTTGAGCGTATCTTTTTTCTGGAGCTACTGAATGCTTTTTTTCTATTTCTTTTATTTCTTGCAAAGATCTAAATGAAAAATACTTAAATCATTGTATAATCAATTCATCTGGAAGGTTGATGAAATATTGATAAAACTCATATACAGATGAAAGTTTTTCATCTAGCCAGACAGAGTTGTTAAAGCTTTTACTTAATTTTTTGCCATTTGTGTCTACTAGCAGTGGTAAGGTGAACACAAAAGCTTCTTTATTTGCTTTTGATTTTATTAAATCAATACCAGAAACCATATTGCCTCACTGATCGCTTCCTCCTACTTGCAATATGCAGTTGTGTTTTTTATTTAAAAAATAAAAATCATATGCCTGAATCAAAGAATAGGAAAATTCTGCATAAGACAATCCTGTTTGCAGTCTTGATTTGATATATTCTTTGGATAACATAGGACCAACATTAAAATGCTTACCTACATCTCTTAAAAACTCATAATACTTGAAATCTTTAAATCAAGAAAAATTGTTTACAATATTAGCTTTAGGCAAGAATCTTTTAATTTGTTTTTCAAATAAAAGAGACCTTTTCTTGATTATATTAAAGTCTGACAAGTCTCTTTCCTTGTTTCTGCCACTAGGATCGCCTATTAGACCTGTCATACCTCCTATTAGGCAAATACCTTTAAGCCCTGCTTGTTCTAGTCTAATATATGTAATAAAAGGTAATAAATTACCAAGCTGTAAACTAGATGCAGTAGGATCAAAGCCAATATAGAAACAATTGTTTGGTTTTAAAACATTACTTAACTCTTCACTTGAGACTTGGTTAATTAATCCTCTTTCTTTTAAATCATCAAAAATCATTTTTTTATCTTAAAAAAGTTTTAATATTTTGGATATGACCTTCTAAAGTTCTGGAGAAAATTGTTTTTCTGGTCTGTGGGTCTGAGATGAAATAGTAATATGTGTTAGCTAAAGGCTTTAGTGCAGCAACATAACTCTCTACACTAGGGTTAGATATTGGGCCTCCTGGCAAGTCTTTGTTTATATATGTATTATATACTGAATCTATCTCCTTGTCTGTTTTATATATTGGATAACAGTCTACATACTTATTAGCCATTACTTGCTTAATATAACATAAAGTACAGTCTACTTGAAGTGGCATATCTTTTTTGATTCTTTTGCGTAAAACATCAGCGGCAAGTTGTTTTTCATAATTATTTGGTATTTCTTTTTCTAAAATAGAAGCTAAGATTAAGTCACTGTAAAAACTCTCCTTATTTGCATATTGATTATATAATTTGGTCTCAAATTCTAAAAGCATCCTATAGGCTATATCATAGGAGTTTGTATTTTTAAGAAAATAATAAGTTTCTGGGAAAAGAAACCCTTCTAGATTATTGTTTTTGGGCAAATCTTGCAAAAACTCAAATTTATCTTGAAAATCTTTAATTCTATACTTGGTGATTGAGTCTGTTGGGAAAAGAACTTGTTTTTCTGCTAATTCAGCCTGTACTTGATAAATAGTATATCCTTCTTTGATTACAACCTTAATACCGTTATATTCTTTAATTGTTCTTAAGATGCTTTTAGTATTTACTCCGCCTATGAACTTAAATTCTCCTGGCTTTAAATCATCGTAGCTAAAGGTAATAAAAGAATAAAGTAGAAAAAGATATTTGTTATTTATCAAATCTTTATCTTTTAATTTTTGAGCAATACTTAGACAACTCTCATTTTCATTAATGGTTAGTACTACCTCTTCTTTAAAATACTTACTACTGGTAAATAAAAAAGTGAACAATAAAATAAAAATAACTAAAAAACTAGTTATATATACTTTAATGTTTATTTTTTTCAATACATCTAATATTTTTATATTTTTCATTATATTTATTTAATACATATATATTAACGAAATTTTTAATATTTTGCAATTATTAATTTATATTTTCTTTTGTGTGTTAAAGACAATGCCAAGTAAAATAAAATCAGCTAATAAATGAGATCCTCCCATGCTCAAGAAAGGTAGAGCTATACCTACTACTGGGAAAAATCCAACATTAACTCCTATGTTTATTAATGTCTCTACTCCTATTTTGATAAGTAGCCCAAAGGTTAGTAAAAAGGCAAAGTTATCAGTTGTTTTGGTTAAGTAAAAGAATAGTTTGTATAGGATAATAAAATATGAGGCAAAAACAATAATCATACCAATAAGCCCTATTTCTTCTGCAATAGAGGCAAAGACAAAGTCTGTTTTTGACTCTGGTAGAAAGTTAAGTTGAGTCTGTGTGCCAAAACTTAATCCTTTACCAAATAACCTACCTGATCCAATGGCAATAATTGATTGTTGAGAATTATAGTTAATACCTCTTGTGTCTAGTGATGGATTAATAAAAGCAGTGATTCTTTCCTTCTGATATGGTTTAAGTAAAAAAGCAAAACTTAACACAGATGCAATTAGTAGTGTTCCTAAAATTAAAAACAAATGTTTTAGCTTAATACCTGATACAGATATCATAGATAGCCAAATAACAAATAAAATAACGGCCGCTCCTAGATCTGGTTGTGCTAAGACAAACAGAAAAGGAATTAGTGTATAAATACCTGAGATAAGAATATGTTTAAAATTCCATAAAAACATATTTCTAGTTGAGAAGTATTTAGCTAAAACTAAAACTAATATAATTTTCATAAACTCTACTGGCTGGATACTAAAGAAACCTAAACTTAATCATCCCTTAATACCTCTGGTTGTTTGTCCAAAAATAAGTAAAGTAATTAATAATCCTGTAAATATGATATATATAATATTTAAAATAATTGGATTATTTCTATATATCCTATAGTCTATTTTAGAAAAAATAAACATTACTACAAAAGAGATTAGAATAAAACCTAATTGCTTGTAGAAAATAGTTAGGTTATGGGTGCCTAACGACATCCCTCCTAAAATTAAAATGCTAAAAATACTTAAAACAATAACTGGGGCTAATAGTCATCAATCTAAATTCTTGAACATAATTGTTTATTTTAATATATTATCTCTGGAAAAAATATTTGTATCTATTTGTGTAAGACAAATATTTACATCTTCTGGTAACTCGTTGGTTCAGGAAACAGTTAAGTCTTGAGTTGATTCTTTATAGAACTTATCAAATGTGTAATAAGATACTGCTTTTACCTCCCCCTCTTTACATAAAAATATAGTTGCTTGTACTTTAGCAAAAGAGAACATGGAGTTATTTCTTATTTTCCCACTAACTACTTTAGTTGCACCTATTATATTTGAGTCATTATTATTTTCAAAGAAAACTTGGTTTATTTTTGATAAAGTACTTAGGTCTAAATCACCTGTTACTTCTAAATTATATTTTTCTTGGAATCTTTCTAAAGCTCTTCTGGTAAGATAGCCAAATTCTCCATTGATTATGCCCTCTGGGTAAATCTCTGTATCTTTAGCAAGGACTGCTTGCAAGTCTCTAACCTCTTGACCCTTATCGCCAAAAGTTAGTTCTTGATTAAAGCTTAAGTATGATGGATCTGATAGCTCTTCTTCGTAATAGTACAGCTCATTTAACTTATCTCTTGTTGGCTCATTAAGAATACCATTAGCTGGAGATATATCATACTCATACTGGAATCTAAATACAGCCTTGTATGTCTCTATACTAAACTCTCCATCTATTATGCCCTCTGGGTAAATTTCTGGATCTTTGGCAAGGACTGCTTGCAAATTTTTAACTTGTTCATCAGTATCACCTAATTTTAATTCTTTGGTAAAATTATATGATGGTAGATCGGCTTGCTTTATTTGAACTACTTCTTGCTTACCATCACTTAAGGATAAGTTTGTTAATTCAAAAATATTATTATTTAAATTCTCAAACTCTACTTTGGTTCAGTTATTGAGCATTACTTTTTTAGGGACAAAGTCTATTTTGGTAATATCAAAATCAATATCAACTACTTCTAAAATAATTTTTTCTTGTTTAGGTAAAATATATGTACTGCCTTTTATTTCTTTTGACTTGTTTTCTCCTAGAACTACAAAGGAGTAACTATATTGCTGAATACCTCAATTATTATTAGAGTTTAATACTTTTTGGTAAATAAAATACTTACCTCCTTGTTCTAGAAACTCTGGACCATCTACAACTACTATATCCTCTAGTTCCTTTACTTCACAAGAGACACAGTCTCCTCCACAATCAATATCTGTTTCATTTTGATTTTGAATTCCATCAAAACATGATTCATTTGGTTTAAAAACAAAATAGAAAATAGTTCCTAAAATAAATAAAAATATTATAATAGTACCTGTGATAATAATAAACTTTCTAAAAGCTCTTTCTGTCATATTGGCTAAATTAAATATATATTAATAATAACTAAAAATATTCTTTTTTGCAATAAAAAAAGCAAAGATTTTTGTTCTTTGCTTTTTGAGGTTTCGCCTCCTTTCTATGGGCAACTCCGATTTGTAAAAAATATCTCGGAGTTACCTTGTGAATCATAACAATTATGATACACAAGTATTCTTTCCCTTTCTTCTCCCTTTTTTTCAGGGGACAAGAATATACATTCATTGGGATAATATATTTTCCCAAAGAACATATCTGAGAAAGAACTTGAATACTCTCCCCAGCTTGTAAACACTGGAAGAGTATATATTATAAACGTTGCCTTACTTGTCCTGGTGTAGGTACCATAAGGACCTACACTGACAAGCGGAATGATCACAGTACCACTTTGTCGAGAGACATCTATCGTGACTCTCTCGACAATATTGTTCATTGCTACTGGGGATTTCCATCCCCACTTATTTTCCTTGGCGGAAACTTTTTTGTTTCCTCCAAAGAAAATACATGTTGCACAAAATATAATGGTCATAATTAAAAAAATGACCATAATTAAAACACTACTAAATTTTTTATTTCTTTTTTTTGCTTTTTGCATTTTTACCTCCTCAGGTAAATTTTTTATATTTTTGTATATATATTTGTCGCCTCTTTTACAAAAGAGACTGATAATCAATGTTAATGTACCCCAATCACACTATACCATATAACTGCATTAATGTAAAGAAGTGTAAAATAAAAAAAGCTTTAAAAAAAAGCTTTTTTTTGGTAGAATATATGTGAGTCCTTATAGTTCAACTGGATAGAACATATCCCTCCTAAGGATAAAATCTAGGTTCAAGTCCTAGTAAGGACGCATTATTTAAAATGCACTGTTATCTCATATGCAGATTCTTCTAAAGAGTCTGCTTGATTTGCGTTTTGAAAAATTAAGTGGCCATTAGTTTTATATACCTCTGGGGTTGTAAATTCTAGATATGCCTCAAATTCAACATAGTCATCTGTTTTTCAATTAGAGTTGACTGTTGTTTGAGTTTCAGCAATAATAAGGCCATCGCCATCAGTTAAGATAACTGGAAACGATCCTTCGTTAAATCATGTGCCCCTAGCTTCTCCTTTGATTACTAGTGGACTTGTAATAAAATCATTTTCTTTGAGATTTTTTAAAACTATGGATGGTTTTTCTTTAGATAGTTGTAGTTTTGCAATC
>JAQVPP010000003.1 GCA_028702045.1 Minisyncoccota bacterium | reverse complement strand
TAACTAAACCATAACACAATTCTTTTAATCAACCGTAATTATCTCAAACAAATCAAAAAAAGAAAAACAAAAAAGAAAAAAGAATCAAAATAAATTGGAGCGGAATTTATCATAAATTCCGCTAAAACTTAAAATCTATGATTTTAAGTTTTTCAAATTTTTAAAAACCTGTTTACTTTTTTAAAAAAAGTTTGGTATACTTGTAGTATGAAAAGAGATGAGAATTTAATTTTAAGAACAAGTTCTGATAATTTTATAAAATACATATTTTATATTGCTTTTTATATTTTAATTTTTATTTGTTTATTTAGTGTAGGGTATTATTTGATATATAATACATATGTTAAAAAAATAAATATAGTTGATCAAGAAATAATGGAAATAGAGAATTTTGTAAACACTAGTAAGAGTAAGAGGGCAATTGAGTATTATTCAAAAATAGTCTTGATTAGTGATATTTTTAAAACAAGAAAATCTTTAACTAATATATTTAGTTTAATTGAAAAAAATACCCATTATGATGTTGTTTTTAAAGAGTTTGAGATAGTTGATAACGGGGAGGTGTATATTACTGGATACTGCAGAACAGAAGAGGTGTGTGCACAAGCTTTACTTTTATTTGAAAGGATGGAGGAGAGTGAATATGTTAGTTTAGATAGTATTAAGAAAGAAGGAAATACTAATTTGTTTAAAATGTATATAAAACTAAATAACTTTTAAATGAGGATAAAAAATGAAAAGTTTATTTTTTGGGTTTTGTTCCTGATTTGCTTAGGGTTTAGTTTTGTTGTTGTTAATAAAATTCTATTACCTATTAGTAAAGATGTTAGTTTGATTAAGCAAGAGTATTTTAATAAGGTAGACATGAGAAATAAATTAGTTAGTACAAGAGAATTTGTCTATAGCTTAATTGGTATGTATAATAAGGCAGAAAACATAGAAGAGGTTGATTTGGCTTTGCCTAATTACCCTAAGATATATGAGGTAATTGTATTGATAAAGACTATGGCCAAGGATAGTTTAGTAGATGTATATAACTTTACTTTTAGTGACTATATTAGTGATGGGGTAGGTGTTGTTAATGTTAACTTTGAGGTAGAGGGAAAGTATGAGGAGGTAAAGAATCTAATTAATGAAATAGGTACAGAGATAAGACTAATGGACATTGGGTTTGTGAAGATGGAGAAGAAAGGAAACTTAATTAAAGGTCAAATTAATTTAAATACATATTTTAAAAACTAATTATGATAAAGAAAATAATAATAGGAGGGATTTGTTTAATGATAGTAAGTAGTTTATTTGTTTTAGTTTTTAAAAACATAGAAGAACCAATAAGCACTGTATATGTTAGAGAGGGGAATGGCTATGAGACAGATATGTTTTTGAATTTAAAAAGTCATCTTAAGGAAGATAGTCTATATATACAAAAGGTGGGGAAAGAAAATCCTTTTAAATAAAAAATATGGATCAAAATAAAAACACACAAAAATTAGTTGATTTGCTTTTGCTTGCATATAAGCAAGGGGCATCTGATTTACATTTAGCTGTAAATAAAAAACCATTAGTAAGAGTAGATGGGTCGCTTTTAAATATTAATGATTATACAGAGATAAGTATAGATGAGATGTCTGATTTTGTGGCTGCTCTTTTGACTGATAAGCAAGAAAAGACATTGCTTGAAAAAAGAGAGATAGATTTTTCTTTTTCTTTGGAAAAGAAGATTAGATTTAGAGCCAATATTTTTTATCAACAAGGACTTTTGTCTTGTGCATTTAGGCTAATACCATTTAATGTTTTGGGGATAGATGAGTTAATGTTGCCTAGTGTATTACATAGATTCTCTAAAATGACACAAGGGTTTGTTTTATTTGTTGGTCCTGCTGGACAAGGTAAGAGTACTTCATTGGCAGCTATTATTGATGAGATAAATCACAATAGATGTGATCATATAGTAACTATAGAAGATCCTATTGAGTATATATTTGAGTCTGATAAGTCTTTGATTTCTCAGAGAGAGGTAGGTATGGATACTGGTAGTTTTCATTCTGGACTTAAGACTGCTTTGCGTCAAGATCCAGATGTGTTAATGATAGGAGAGATGAGAGATAAGACATCAGTTGAGATTGCTCTAAAGGCAGCAGAAACTGGACACTTAGTTATTTCTACATTACACACCAATTCCGCATCACAGACAATTAATAGGATAATTGATTTTTTCCCAGCAGAACAGCAGAATCAGATTCGTTCTCAATTAGCTATGAATTTGTCTGGTATAGTTTCCCAGAGATTAATTCCAAAAATTAATGGAGGAAGGATTCCTGCATGTGAGGTCATGTTTGCTAATTCAGCTATTAGTAATTTGATTAGGACAAATAAGGTATATCAGATAGACATGGTAATAGAGACTAGTGTTAAGGAGGGAATGATGTCTATGAATAGGTCACTAGTTGATTTAGTACAGAGAAAAGAGATAAGTATAGAGAATGCATTGAATTATTCATATAATCCAAACGAACTTAAAAGTTTATTAAAATGATAAAATATCATATAAAGACAGTAAATAATATTTCTATAAGAGGATCTTTGAATGTATCTAAAGAAGAGTTTTTTGAGTTTTGTATGAGATATAATTTATTTGTTATTGATATTTGTGAGGGAGGTAATATGAGTTTCTATAATCTTTGCTTGAATAAGTTTTGGGTATATGTAGTAAATAGGTTTTTAGAAGGACAGTCTTTAGGGCAAACCTTTTATTCATATATTGTTAATTTGGATACGAAGAATAAAGACTTGGGGATATGCTTTCTTTTCTATACAGATAAAGGATTTAGTTTAAGTGATGTGGTGTATAAGTATATCAAGGTTTTTTCATATTTTGATTTTTTAATTTTACATTATGCTGAGCTAAAGGGGGACTATGTTAAGGCAATATATTCTATACTTGATTATTTGGAAATGAAAAAAACTATAAAATTTAAACTTAATTTATTATTAATTCCTATTATTTTGACACTACTTTGTTTTATTTATTTAGGGTTTGGTTCTGTTGGTTATTTTATTGTGGCTTTGGCAATGATTAGCGGAATAATACTATTAAGTATTAATAAAAAAATGTTTTCTTTGTTTATTTTTTCTGTGCCAGTTATTAGTGATTTTTTTAAAAACTATTATTCGCTTTTGTTTTTTGAAAGTCTATATTACTTAGTAAATCACGGAGTACCTATAGGAGAAAGTTTTAGGTGTGCTGGGATGGAGACAGATAATTACTTCTATTCTTTTATTGGGCAAGATATATCGCAGAGATTTTTACAAGGAGAGAATTTGAATAGTTTGTTTGATAAGTATGTTCAGTACTTAGATTTTGGATTCCATATACCATATTTATTTGATAAGGATAATTCTTTTATTAAAGGAATCAAGAATACATCTAATTTAGCTTTTAGTTTGGTGAATATATTGTATCTAAAGGTCAGTTTAATATTATGAGGAATATGTTTAAGTAGTTTTGTATTATGAGGATTTGTTCATGGAATGTAAACGGGCTTAGGGCTATTTTTAAAAAAGATTTTGAAAAGAACCTTAGATTAGTTGATCCTGATATATTATGCTTACAAGAAATAAAGATGTCTGAAGAATATTATTCAGATGATTTTTTAGTTGATGGATATTTTTGTTTTTTTAATTTTTCTTTGAAAAAGGGATATTCTGGAGTAGGGGTATATTGTAAAGAGGAACCAATTAGCGTGAAAAAAGAAATGGGCTATGATGAATTTGATAATGAGAGTAGGTTTATACAGCTTGAGTTTAAAAAATTTATTTTAATTAATGTATATATGCCACAAGGTGGCATGAGTGGTGAAAAGTTTGAGATGAAGATAAATTCTTTTAAAAAATTTGTTAAATATTTGGGGAAACTAAAGGATAAAAAAGTAGTAGTGGTAGGAGACTTTAATATTGCTAAAGAAGAGATAGATATATTTGAAAAGGTAAGTGAGGGCAGGGTAATGTTTACTGATATTGAAAGGGGGTTTTTAAAAGAAATAGAAAAACATGGGTATGTAGATACTTTTAGGCAAATGCACCCAAAATTAAAAAAATATTCTTGATTTTCATATATATCGCAAGGGAAGCTGAATAACGAAGGGTGGAGAATTGATTATGTATTTGTTTCAAAACCTTTATTTTCTAAAATAGATAAATCTTTTATTTTAAATGAAATAGATGGGTCTGATCATAGTGTTGTAGGGGTTGATTTGTAAGTTTTTAAGTTTTGTGGTATAGTGTGATTAGATTAATTTAACAATTTATAGGAGGCTTGCATGTCTATATTACATGTAGTACTTGGTGTTACTTTTTTTGTTGTAATGATACTTTTTACAATGGTAAAAGTATATATTGTTATGAATACAAAAACACCATTGTTTTATTATGATGAGGACAAAAACAAGGTGTTTTTGAAAGGAATGACAAAAATCCT
Source organism: Minisyncoccota bacterium (assembly GCA_028702045.1). Classification (GTDB taxonomy): domain Bacteria; phylum Patescibacteriota; class Minisyncoccia; order UBA6257; family JAKLIH01; genus JAQVPP01. The sequence goes on along the minus strand of JAQVPP010000003.1, from coordinate 17,444 downwards.
TTTTTCTAAAGGGTTTTGGAAGGATTTCTTCAAAATCCTTGATTATAGTAGATCAGAAAAAAAATTTAATTATATTCAATATAATATTTTTAAGCCAAATGATCATACAATTAAAGAGAGTTCGGTGTTTTCCATGAGCGTTATTCTTGGGGGAATAATAGTCGTGGTATCTTTGTTGATTATGGGTCAGCGTCATAATGGGTGGGAGCTTGTGCTTGCTTCCACAGGAGTAGCTTTTGTATTTTTGGGCTGGATAGAAAGGATTTTTTGTTTAAGTAAGGAGGTGAAAAGTGGGTCATGGTTAACTTTGGTTTTATTAGTTGGGGGAGTAATACTCCAACTAATAGCCTGTATATTGTAAAATCAAAAAAGGAGGAAATTAATTTTCCTCCTTTTTTTAATAGTAGCGCATAGGAGAGTCGAACTCCTATTGCTAGATTGAGAATCTAGCGTCCTAACCGTTAGACGAATGCGCCATATTTTTAATACTTGTATTATATCACAAAATAGAATAGAGTCAATATTTTATTTGACTTTATTGAGGATATTTTTTAAAATTAAAGTATATGATTAAATATAAAATTATGAAAATTTTGAAAGTTTTATTAATTTGTTTTGTTGTCTTGTTTGCTGGGTGTGTATATTCTCAAACAGTGACACAAACAGCTCAAGAAGATATACAAAATACTACTTGTCCTTTTGAGAAGGTAGTTGGATTATCTAAATCAAATCAAAGTGGAAAGAGTGGTTATGTCTTTTTATTGCAATTTATTTTAGGTTTAGATCAGGAAGTATACCCTGATAGATATATGACTGGATATTTTGGAGACTTAACTACTGCTGCCTTAAAAAGATATCAGTCTAAAAATGGAATTAGCCAGAGTGGAATAGTTGATCAGAGTACAGTAGTTAAGTTTTGTGAGGAATATAGCAGTCAAGGATGTATTTTTAGTAGCAGTGAGATGTTTTTGATGGCTAAAGGAGCTACTACTCCTAAGTATTATATCCATACATTACAGTCATTGCTTGATTATTTAGGATATTATTCAGGAGAGCCTAATGGATCTTTTGGAGCTACTACAGAAGAGGCTTTAGTTAAGTTTCAGACAGCAGCTAAATTATATCCTACTAAGATAATTGATGCAGATACCAGAACAGCGTTATGTGCTGTATGGAATAAGTTAATTGATTATAGTAAGAGTTTTAGTACTGCAAGTACAACAGTTACTACTAAAAAACCTACTACAACATATGCACCATCTAACTATATTAGTTCTCCATTAAGTGCATATTGTTTTGCTTTTCCTAATAAGAGTAATGTAGGTAGTCCTGTTTACTTTTATGCATTAGCTGTAGGAGGAAAATATCCATATGCATATAATTGAGGAGGATCAGTAACTGGTAATAGTAGTTTTGTTGGTACTACATTTAGTACAGCAGGAACATATACAGCTCAAGTAGCTATTAAGGATGCAAATAATAGTATGAAAATTGCTGCTTGTAGTGCAGAAGTAGGAGGGAGTAGTGTAAGTGTGCCAGTTACTAATATTACCACAACTACACAACCTAGTTCTTATGTAAGACTAAAGGTAGATGGACATCAGATTTATAGTGGTGTATATAAGATACCAAAAGGAGGTAATGTAAATATTAATTGAGAATCAAAAGGGGTATATGGTTATTGCTTTACTGAAAGTACTCCTTTAGCAGAAGGATGGGGAACTGGACTTACTCTAGATAAGACTGGATCAAGAACAATTAATAATATTACAGAGAACACAATGATTGGAATAAATTGTAATAGTAATTATGGACTTATTAATGATTGGATTAAAATCGAAATTTATTAAAATATTATCAACTATACTTGTTATAGTTGGTAATGTTTTTATTATTTTGTTATGGAGAATGAACTTGGGATATATTCCTTTAGTTTTACATTACTCTAATACATATGGAGATCTGACAACATCATTGTATAATATACTTAATTTAAACTATATCTTTATAGGGTTATTTGTTTTTAATTTTTTATGTATATATTTGTTTAAGAAAAATGTTGTTTTTTTAAATTTTTTGCATTTGTTTTTAATTAGTTTTTCTTCTTTTTATTTACTTTTTTGTTTTTTTGTTTTTTACTTTAATTTATAGGGATTAAAAGAAAAAGGGGATATACAAAGACTTAAACATGTTTTGGTAAATAAAAAGAATTTAACCAAAAATGCACTAAATCTGTATATACACTTGACTTTTTCCAAATATTTGTTATATTAGTATTGTAATACCAATAATAAGGTATTTATTGGTATTAGGAGGTTTTTATTACTAATAGGGTGTATTATATTAGTATTGTAATATATATAAATATAAAATTATGAATAATTTACTTTTAAAAAGTTTGGAAAGACAAAAGGTGTATAAAGAAGGTTTTTATAATAAAAATAATATTTTTCCTAGAATTCAAATAAATGAAGAAAAGAAGAAAGAGTTTGTTGAAAATAGTTTAATTAAAATAGTTGCTGGACCAAGAAGGGCAGGAAAGTCTACATACTTGTTTTCTTTGCTAGAGGGAAAGGATTTTGCATATGTTAATTTTGATGATGTAGAAATTTTAAATTCTTATACAAGTATAAATGAGTTATTGGAATTGTTAGGAAAAGTGTATGGATCAACTAGAACTGTTTTGTTTGATGAGATTCAAAACATACCGAAGTGACCATTGGTTTTAAATCAGATGCATAGAGAAGGGTATAATGTTTTTGTAACAGGATCTAATTCTAATTTGTTTGGTACTAGTTTTGCTACTCATTTAACAGGGAGATATATAATGTTAGATTTATTTCCATTTAGTTATAAGGAGTGTTTGGCTGTTCCTGGGTTTAAAGAAAAAAATGAAAGTGTGTTAGAAATTATGTATACAGGAGGATTTCCCGAGGTTGTTGTTAATGATATGGAGCCTGGAAAATATACAGAAACATTATTAAAAAATATAGCTTATAAAGATGTGGTTTTGAGATATAAAATTAAATTTCCCAATAGGATAGAGTTATTAATGGGGTATTTAGTAGCTAATATAACCAATACTTTAAATTTTGAAACTATAAAGGAAATTTTAAAAATAGCTAGTTATAAAACAATTAATAAATATATAGATTGTATAGAAGAAAGTTATGCTTTTTTATTTTTATCACCATTTAGTTTTAAGCCAAAAGAAAGATTTAATTTTAACAGGAAAATATTGGCGGTAGATAATAGTTTTTTGCAGTATAAAAATTTTTCAAACTCTAGAAATAAAGGAATGTTTTTTGAAAACTTAGTTTTTACAGAATTGCTTAAGCAAGGGTATAGTGTAAATTCAGAATTATTTTATCATAAGACTAAAAATAATTATGAAATTGATTTTTTATTGAAAAGTAAGTTAGAGGGAGTTTCTAAATTAATTCAAGTTTCTTATGATATGTCTATGCAAAAAACAGAGGACAGAGAGGTTAGGGCCTTAATAGATGCAAGTAGGGAATTAAATTGTGATGATTTGTATATTATAACTTTCTCTGAAAAAAGGACAATAGAAAAAGATGGGAAAATAATAAAAGTATTACCTTTTACAGAGTTTTGTGAAAAATGGGACAGTGTGAGGTAGAAATCTTGCAAAAATATTAGTTTTATGGTAATATTTGGGTATTAAAAATAAATGAGATAATTATTATGAAAGCTGTTATACTTACAGGAGGAAAGCAATATATTGTTGAAAAGGATCAAGTTTTGACAATTGAAAAAATTAAAAACGCTAAAACAGGAGATGTTGTTTCTTTTGATAAAGTTTTATTAACTTTTGAAAATGATGATATCAAGGTAGGTAAGCCATATATTGATGGGGCTGTTGTTAAAGCAGAGATTGTTGAGGAAAAAAGAAGCAAAAAGATTAGCGTAATTAAGTTTAAGCCAAAAACTAGATATCACAAACAGTTTGGCCATAGACAAGATTTGATGGATGTAAAAATTGCTGAAATAAAAGCATAAAAGGTAACCTTTTTAAAGGTTATTTTTTTATTTTACAATTAAGGTAAAAATTGGTATATTATATTTATATATTAATATACTATTATGATACATAAATTTTCAAACAAAAATAATATTTGGATAGATTTGGTTAATCCAAGTCTCAATGATTTGAGTTTTTTGAAAAAAGAAATTTTTATTGATGATAAAGTTATCAATGTAATTTTGAGAAAAGCTAAAAGAAATGTTGTCTATAGTTTTGAGAACTATGTATATTTTATTTTTGCTTTGCCTAAGTGAGATGAGATAAAACAAGAGTCTGTAAAAGAGGAGATAAGTATATTGGTATCTAAAGATACTATAGTCACTATACGTAATTCTAGAAATGTTATTCCCATTAATGAACTAATAGAGGAGTGTGGTAAGCAAGAGGTTTTGGATGAATTTTTGGGTGGATCTATTTATGAAGCTTTTTACTATTTGTTTGGTAAGTTAATTGATTTTTGTGAAAGACAATTGGCCCATGTGGAAGATAAGATTGTGCATATAGAAGAAATTGTTTTTAAATATTCTAAAAAAAGTGTTTTGCAAAAATTGGTTACAGTAAAAAGAGATGTGCTTGATTTTAATCGTATATTTTTATTACTAACACTTAAGTTTAATTCTTTTTGCTTCTTTGTTAAAAATTTGTGGCCAGAGGAGAGCATGTTTTATTTAGAAGAAATCAAAAGTATGAACAATGGTGTATTACACAATATTAAGCATAGTATTGATTTGCTTGATTATCTAGAAGAAATATCTGAGTCTTTGATGGAGGAGAGTAATTTGAGATTAAATAGAATTTTTACAATATTATCTTTCATTACTTGGCCTACATTACTTATATTATCTATGAGAGAAGCAGGTATTTGGGAACATCTAAGTAGTGTGCAGATAGTCTTGATTGCATTTGTTCCTGCTATTATTATCTATATTGTTTTAAAAATTAAAAAATTGATATAACATGAAAAAATTAGTTTTATATAATTCACTAGGAAGAGAGCTACAGGAGTTTGTTCCTATAGAGGAGAATAAGGTTAAGATGTATGCATGTGGCCCTACTGTATATAACTATGCTCATATTGGGCATATGCGTTGTTATGTTTTTGAGGATGTGCTAAGGAGAATATTATTGCGTGATGGATATTCTGTAAAGTTTGTTATGAACGTTACTGATGTTGGCCACTTGGATTCTGACTCTGACACAGGAGAAGATAAACTTAAAAAACAATCTACTAAAGAGGGGAAGAGTATTAGGGATGTAGCTATGTTTTATGAAAAAGATTTTTTTCATAATTTTGAATTGCTTAATATATTATCCCCAGATATTGTGGCTAGAGCTAGTGAGCATATTAAAGAGCAAATAAAAATAGTGGAGGAGTTTATTGAAAAAGGATATGCATATAAGCTAGAAGATGGGTGATACTTTGATACTTCTAAAGTGGAAGGATATACTTGTTTGAATTGTGTAAAAGATGATGGCGTTGTCCAAGATAGGATAAAAGCTACTGATAAGAAAAATAAAGCTGACTTTGCTGTATGGAAGTTTTCAAATAATGGGGGAGAATATGAGTGGGATACTTCCTTTGGCAGAGGGTTTCCTGGATGACATCTGGAGTGTACAGCTATGTCTATGAAATATTTGGGGAATAAGTTTGATATACATATGGGGGGAGTAGATCATATCCCTGTACATCATACTAATGAGATTGCTCAAGCTAAGGCTTTGACAGGAGATGTTGTTGCTAATTACTGACTACATTCTGGGTTTTTAATTATTGATGGAGAAAAAATGTCAAAGTCAAAAGGTAATTTTTATAGAATAACTGATTTTGAGGAGCAGGGAATATTGCCGTTGTCATATAGATATTATGTGTATGGGTTTGCTTATGGTAAGACAGCCAGTTTTTCTATAGAGGCTTTAAAAGCTGCTGATAATGCTTTGAAAAGTTTATATAATTTTGAGACAAAGATTCACTTTATAAAAGATCTAGATATTAGTATTGATTGTGATAAAGATGCTGAAGAAAAGTTGGAAAGTTTTGTAGAAGAGTTTGATAAGTGTGTACATAATAATCTAGATATGCCTAAAGCAATGGAAGTTGTTTGGAATTTTGTTAAGTTTGTTAATTTGAACTTATTGAAAATTTCTCCAAGTAAGATAATAGATATATTATTAGATTTTGATAAGGTTTTGGGATTTGGATTTAGTTTAGATAACCCTATTTCACAAGAGATTATTGAATTAGGTAAGCAGAGGTTTTCTCTTAAAAAATCTCAAAAATATGAAGAGGCGGACAGTATAAGAGACAAAATCCAAGAAAAAGGTTATTATCTAGAAGAAAATAAAGAATATTTTGTAATTAATAGGTATCATGGATAAATATGCAAATCAAATTAAAAAAATAAGTGGCAGTGAAGTAATAAGCCCTCCACAATCTGTTGAACTAGAGGAGATAGTTTTGGGAGCATTAATGCTTGATAAAGATTTGGTTAATAAGATAATAGATGTATTAAGTGTTAAGGATTTCTACAGACCACAAAATCAAATCATTTTTAAAACAATGGTAGATTTATTTAACAGGCATGAGGCAATTGATGTTTTGACTGTTACTAATTTACTTAAGATTAATAATGAATTTGAGAATGCAGGAGGGGCAACTCATTTAACATATTTGGTAAGTAAGGTGCCAGCTACTTTTTATATTGATGAATATATTAAGATAATTAAAACTAAAAGTAAGTTAAGAGCATTATTAAGTGCATCATATACCATAGGAAGATATGCACTAGATGAGAGTCAAGAAATTGATGTTGTTTTAGATTTGTGTGAAAAAGAAATTTTTCAAATTTCTAAAGATAGTATTAGTGATAACTTCACATCTGTATCACAAGAGTTGGATAAGGCCTTTGAGAGGATAGATACATTGAAAAATTCTGATGAGAGTTTAAGAGGTTTATCTACAGGGTTTAATTGTCTAGATAATTTACTTGGAGGAATGCAGAGATCAGATATGATTGTTTTGGGTGCTAGACCATCTGTAGGTAAAACATCTTTGGCTCTAGATATTGTCCGCAGGAGTGCAATAAAGACGCATAAGCCTGTTGCTTTATTTAGTTTGGAAATGAGTAAGGATCAACTAGTGGACAGGTTATTGGCTGCTCAGTCAGGTATTGATTTATGGAAAATACGTACTGGTAAGTTACAAGATCATGATTTCACTAGTTTGCGTGATTCTATGGAGATATTGTCTAAAGCACCTATTTTTATTGATGACTCTCCAGGGCTTAGTATGCTTAAGATACGTACAAAGTCTAGAAGGTTAATGGCAGAGCATGGACTCAGCATGATAGTTATTGATTATTTACAATTAATTCTTCCTACTATACAAACACCTAATTCTGTTCAACAATTTTCTGATATATCTAGACAAGTAAAGGGATTGGCTCGTGAATTAGATATCCCTGTTTTGGTATTATCACAGTTATCTCGTAGTGTTGAGCAAAGAGGAAGTAATGCAAAACCTAAGTTGTCTGATTTACGTGAAACGGGTTGTTTGACTGGCGATGCTAAGATTCTAAACGCAGATACTGGAATGTTTGTAACTATAAAAGAGCTAGCAGAAAGAAAAACACAAGATCCTTTTATGGTATATACAATGGATGAAAACTATAAAATTATTAAAAAACCTTTAATAAAAGCTTTTTATAGTGGTAAAAAACAAACATATGAGTTAATTTTAAAAAGTGGAAGAAAAATAAAGGCGTCAGGAAATCACCCTTTCAGAAAGATAGAAGGATGGTGTGCTTTGGATGATTTAAAAATTCAAGACAATATTGTTGTATGAGACCCTGATAAACAAGGAGACATATATTGAGATGAAATTAAGGAAATCAAAAAGTTAAGTGTAGAGGATGTGTATGATGCAACCGTACAAGACACTCATAACTTTTTGGCTAATGACATTATTGTTCATAACAGTATAGAGCAGGATGCTGACGTAGTTATGTTGCTTAATAGAAAGATTAGTGATGTACAATCTCCTGATGGAGAAAATAATTTTTATGTATGTATAAATGTAGCAAAGCATAGAAATGGTCCTATAGGAGAAAGAGATTTGTTTTTTGTTAAAGAAACTGCCTCTTTTGCAGAAATAGATAAGAGCAGAGAGGATTTTGATCCTGACTATATTCCTGAAATGGGGCCAGAAGAATTAGGATAAGTTAAAAAAATAAAATATATATTATGAATAATGAATTATATGAAGTTATAAAAATATATTCAATAAACTCACATAAAGAATTGTCTAATTTACTTTTAGGTAAGTCTAAAGATAAGTTGATAGCTCTTTTAAATGATTTAATTACTGTATATATTAATGATAAAAACTCTTCTTTATTAAGAGAGTATATTACTGTATCTATTGCTGGATATATCCCCAATGTTTCAAAGATAGGATATAACGGGTTTAGGCAAGAAACTGAGTTAAGTGGTAAAATTAATTCTTGTGAGGCAAAGCCTCAAAATATAATTTCTGGTGAAAATAAAAGAAAATTAAATGGAGGTGGTAATTTTACAGATTATACTTTTGCTCGTTTGAAAAAGAATTTAAAAGATAATCCTAATATGTTGATTAGTGGGTTTGTAGATGGGGAATTATTATATGTTTTAGAGTTTCCTTTTAAGTGTAAATATTTTAAAGACAGGTTAAAAGAACAATTATTAAAAAGATTCCCTGATGGGGATAAGAAGGGGGAATTTTTAAGAAGTGCTAATTTTACATTTGAGCATTATAAGAAATGTTCTGGATTAAAAATTATATTTTTATCAAAAACTAATTTGATTAAAAATAAACAATATTTTGTTAATAAATTTTATGAATTTTTAATAGATTATGAAAATAAAAAAAAATAAAATAATTTGTGGAGACGCTATAGATATTTTAAAACAAATAGAAGACAATTCTATTGATTTGGGGATAACCTCTCCTCCTTATAACAAGGGAGAAAAAAATAAGGGGTGATTGGTTAAAAATGTTAAGTATCAAAATAATAGTGATGCTATTAATGAAAATGTTTATCAAGATCAACAAATAAAAGTTTTAAATGAAATGTATAGAGTGATTAAGCCGGGGGGATCTTTTTTCTATAATCATAAAATAAGATGAGATAAAGGAAGAATGTATCATCCTATAGAATGGTTAAATAAAACTAAATGAGCAGTAAGACAAGAAATTATTTGGGATAGAATGATAGCTGCTAATATTAGAGGGTGGAGGTACTGACAAGTAGATGAGCGTATTTATTGGTTATATAAGCCAATAGATAATAATTTGATTGGCAAAGAGCTGGAATCAAAACATGCTTTACTGACTTCTATTTGGAGGTTTCCTCCTGAAAGAAAAAATGGGCACCCTGCACCTTTTCCATTAGTATTGCCTACTAGGATTATCTACTCTATTTTAGGGGATACAAAAGCTGGAATAGTTATAGATCCATATGTTGGCAGTGGAACTACTTGTTTGGCTGCAAAACTTCTAGGGTTTGATTATTTGGGGATAGATATCTCTTCTGAATATGTAAAAGATGCGGAAAAGAAAATAAAAAATAGCGAAAAATATAAAGGAGTAGTGGAAGAAGAAAAAGGATTGCATTATGTTGAAAAAACTTTTCAAGAAAGAAAAAAGAATCGTGAAAATACAGGCAAGTTTAGAGAAAATAATGAAACTCAAGTTAAATTATTGTAATGTTTTATTTTTTTGGTTTTTTTGATATAATAAAAAAGTATAAAGATAAAATAAAAATATGGATATATTAATTAGTCTAGCCGTGTTTGTGCTAGGATTATGTGTAGGTAGTTTTATTAATGTTATAGTTTTACGCTATGAGAAAAAAGAAAGTATTGTAAAAGTAAAATCACACTGTATGAAGTGTGGTCATGAATTAAAGTTTTGAGAACTAATTCCATTATTTAGTTATTTGTTTTTAAGAGGGAAATGCTCTAAGTGCAGGGAAAAAATTTCTATTATCTATCCTATAGTAGAATTGTGTACTGGACTATTGTTTATGTTTAGTTATTGAAGTTTCTTAAGCATGCCATTTTTCAAAACATACTTGTTTAGTGGTAATGTTTTATATATGGTTTTAGCTATATTATCTTTACTAGGTTTTTTTGTTTTGCTTAGCGTGCTTGAAGTTATCTCAATATATGATTTGCGTAATTTAGAAATATATAATTCTTTTTTAACAGTAGGGTTTATTTCTACAAGTATTTTTATAATTATCCAAAACTATTTGGTATATAAGTTACAGGTTTTAGAATCTGGGCTATTCTATAACAATACTCATGGAATGGCTATATTTTTTGGAGATCAGTTTTCTAGATATCCATTTTTAAGTAATATACTTGGGTTTGTTATATTATTCTTATTATTATATAGCATTGTCTGGGTTACTCGTGGCAAAGGTATGGGAGAAGGAGATCCATATATAGCTGGTATAATCGGTTTATGATTAGGATTATTTATGTCTATAGTATTTATGGTGATATCTTTTGCTTTGGGTGGAATCATAGCTTTAGGCCTTTTGATTTTTAAGAAAAAGAGAAAAGGTCAAGTAATTCCTTTTGGGCCTATTTTGTTTTTAGGATTTTTGATAACTTTCTTTTTTGGAGGAAGTTTGGTTAGTGCATACTTTAGCTTATTATAATGAAAAAAATTAATTTTAAAAAAGTTGTATATTTTGGTTGTGGAGTAGTGGCTTTTTGCCTTGTATCTTTTATTTTTGTCTGAGTTATGTTTGGCAATAGCTTGCCTGATGTAGAGGACTTTGATAATGCAGTTATTGTGCAGAGTGTTAGTATCTATGACAGGACAGGGGAAGTTATGTTATATAACAACACTGCTTCAGAAAATAGACATATAGTTAGTTTAGATGAAATTCCTGATATAGTAGTTAAGTCTACGCTAGCTGCAGAAGATCATAACTTCTATAGTCATGGGCCTATTAGTATTCCAGGTATATTAAGATCGTTTATAGCTAACTTAAAGTCAGGGTCTCTTGCACAAGGAGGTTCTACACTTACAATGCAATTGGCTAGAAATGCGTTTTTATCAAATGAAAAAAAATATGAGCGTAAGCTTAAGGAAATTATTCTTGCCTTTAGGCTAGAAGGATTTTATTCTAAAGATGATATTTTAGAAATGTATTTGAATCAAGTTCCATATGGATATAATGCATATGGAATAGAATCTGGGAGTAGGCTATATTTTAATAAGCCTGTAACAGATCTTAATTTAACAGAAGCTGTATATTTAGCAAGTATTTTAAATGCTCCATCATATTTGTCTCCATATGGTAATCATAGAGATGATTTGGAGGCACGTAAAGAATATGTTTTGAAAAAGATGTATAAGTTGGGATGAATAAGTGAAAAGGAACTAGAGGATAGTCTAGAAGAGGAAGTAGTTTTTGTTCCTAAAAATGTATCTATGATAGCTCCACACTTTGTTGCATATGTACAACAACTACTTGTGGAAAAGTATGGTAAAGATAGAGTAGAGTCAGGAGGGCTTAAGGTTATTTCTACACTAGATATTGATTTGCAAAGAATGGCAGAAAAAGTTGTGCAAGAACACTCTGTGTTAAATGAGGAAAAGTTTGGAGTAAAGAACATGGCATTGTTGTCCCAAGATCCAAAAACAGGACAAATTTTAGCTATGGTAGGATCAAAAGATTTTTTTGATTTAGAAGATGAGGGAAACTTTAATGCAGTATTTGGATTAAGACAGCCAGGTTCATCATTTAAGCCTTTTGCATATGTTAAGGCATTTGAGAAAGGGTATACTCCTGATACAGTAGTTTTTGACTTGCAGACTAATTTTTCTAATAATAGTGACCCATATGTTCCAGTTAATTATGATCATGAATATGTTGGACCAGTTAATTTGAGAAATGCTTTGGCTCAATCAAGAAATGTACCAGCAGTAAAGACTTTATATTTGGCAGGACTTGATAATGTGATTAATTTTGCTAAAGAATGTGGAGTAACTACTTTAACTGAAAAACCAAGTTATTATGGGTTACCTTTAGTTTTGGGAGGAGGAGCAGTTAACTTATATGAAATGGTAGGTGCATATTCTGTTTTTGCACAGGATGGTGTATATCATGAGCAATCTCCAATTTTAAAAGTTATTGATTATGACGGTACTGTCTTGTATGAGTATGAGGACTCATATACAGAAGTTATTGATTCTAATTATGTACGCATGTTAAATGATGTGTTGAGTGATAATGTAGCTAGAACACCTTTGTATGGTACATACTATAATCCAATGTTCTTTGGTAATAATATACCTGTAGCAGCTAAGACTGGTACTAGTCAAGATTATAGAGGTGCATGGATATTTGGTTATACACCTAATCTTGTTACTGGAGTATGAGTAGGGAATAATGACTATTCTCCAATTAAAAAAGAAGGAAGTGGAGGTATGGTGGCTGCTCCTGTATGACATGACTTTATGGAGCAAGCTATAGTTAAGATGGGAATTGAGTATTTTTTCCCTCCTACTGTTCCTAAGATATCAAAACCTATGCTAAATGGTGAGTATGTTACTCAAATTGACGATACTGTACAAGTACACTCTATACTTTATTATGTAGATAAAAATAATCCTTTGGGCCGTATACCTAAGTACCCAAGCTTTGATTCACAGTTTGATAATTGAGAAGAGACAGTGGTGAATTGAGCAAATAAAATGTTTGTTGGGTTTGGTGATAAGTTGAATGCAGAATTTAATTCTGATATATATGCAGTTAGTTTTAAGGAAGAAGGAGAGACTGGAGAAGTTATGCAAATGGAATTTGTTAGTCCTGTAAATGGTGGTAATTTTTCTGCCAATTTAGAGGTGAAGGTTATTGGCGATTATTTAGTTAAGAAGGAGGTTTATTTAAATGATATGTATCTAGGAGAACTTAACTTTATTGAAAATGTGAATGGGTATAAGATATATAAATATATGTTGCCTACAGAAGGGATAAGTGGTGCTTGTGTGATAAAGGTTAGATTGGTAAATAAAAATGGAGATGTGTTAGAAAAATATATTAATGTATATAGATAATGCCAGAGTTACCAGAAGTAGAGACAGTTGTATTACAGTTAAAGAATAAGGTAGTTGGCAAGAAAATTAAAAAATTTTTTCTTGACTATTATTCAAGTAGAAACTTTAAGCGTATAGGAAAGAGTACGCTAAGCGATCTAGAGGGTAAAAAAATTGATAAGGTAAAGAGAGGGGGAAAGAATATTTTGATATATATTGGAGAATATATTTTGTTAATTCATCAAAAAATGTCAGGCCCTTTAGTGTATGATAATTTTGGGTTGAAAAAGAAAGTGTATTTAGGAGATGAATTGCAAAAACATATTCATTTTTGTATTTTTTTTGAAAAATATGCTTTGGGACTATATGATACACGTGTTTTTGCTAAGGTAGTTGTTGGCAAGCAAGAAGAGGTTGAAAATTCTTTAAAAATAGGAATAGATGCTATGAGTGATAAGCTAGACGGGAAATTGTTTCATTCTTTATTACTAAAGAGAAAGATGAGGATAAAACCTTTTTTACTTGATCAGACAAATATTGCTGGAGTAGGGAATATTTATGCTGATGAGAGTTTGTTTTGTGCAGGCATTCATCCAGAAACAGTTGCTTGTAAGTTATCCTATTTGCAAGGAGTAAAGTTGCTTGGGTGTATTAAAAAAATTCTACAACAAGCTATTAAGCTAAAAGGATCGTCTATTTCTGATTATGTTGATATAGAGGGGAGTAGGGGTCAATTTTCTTTGATGCATAAGGTATATCAAAGAGAGGGTGAAAAATGTGTAAAATGTGGTAGTATTATTAAAAAGATAAAAATTAGCGGGAGGTATGCTCGCTTTTGTCCTAAATGTCAAAAATGATTAAAATAATACATGGTAAAAATACAATAGTTAGCAAGATGTACCTAGATAAGGTTAGGGATAGTTTTAAAGATAAAAAAATTAGTGAAATAGATATAGAGGATAATCGGGGCTGGAATTTATTAAGTAACGAACTAAGGATAGAGGGGTTGTTTGGTGGCAATGATTTGATTATTGTAAAAAACTTTTTTTCTGGCGAAGAAGCAGAGATTAGTAAAAAGGATATATGTGAACTACTTAAAGATTATAGGTCTGATGTTTGTTTTATGGAGTATAAAGAATTGAAAAAAACAGATCTATCTTTTTTTAAAAAAATAGATAATGTACAGGAAAAAAAGAATGATTTGTTTGATTTGAAAAAAAACAAAAGAGAAATAGTTTCTTTTTTAAATAAATATGCTATGAGTAAGGGGTATACCATAGACAGACAAGTAGTAGATGGTTTGATTGATGGGTACAAAGAGATAGGAGCAATACTGTGTGAGATAGATAAGTTAGGAACATATGACCCTTGTATATCTATGGAATCATTTAATAAATTATCTATTATTCCTTTTGAGTCAGACTTGTTTAAGTTTATTGAGACAATAGCTTTGAAGAATAAAAAAGAGAGTTACTATTTACTTGAGAAAGAAAAGAACAAAGGAACTGTTTTTGATTTAATTTTTGCAATGATAGTTTATCAGTTTAGGAATCTGATTATTGTGAAAGAAGCAGAGATAAAAGGAACAGGTAACCCAGGGCTAAGTGGTTTTGTGTTTAATAAGCTAAGATATGCAGCTAAAAATATGTCTGTTAAAGAATTAAAGAAATATTATTTTCAATTGTTTAAGTATGATAAGTTGGTTAAAAGGGGAGAGATGAAGTCTATATATGCTATGGAGTGCTTTATTAAAGATATTAGGTAATAAAAAAATCCTTGTAAAAAGGATTTTATTTTGTAAATTTAGCAAATCTTGACTTGAGTCTGCTTGCTTTATTTGGATGTAATATATTTTGTTTGGCTGCTTTGTCTATTGACTTGTATAGTTTAGAAAGAAGAGCAGGTAATTCTTTTTTATCATTAGCTTCTACCTTTTTCTCAATAGCTCTTCTGTTTAATCTAATATTATTTTTTAATATTAAATTATGATCATGTTTTCTTTTACTTTGTCTTAAAGCTTTTTTTGCTGATTTAGTTAACATTTTTTAATTTGTTTTAAATTTATTTTTATGAAGTAATATTAACATAAAAAGATTGTTTTGTAAAGGACAGGGGGGTGTATGATATGGTTATATATAGTTAGGAATGTTAAAAATTGACTATATTCTTGAAAATACTTTAAATATAAGGTATAATAAAGGAAATATAAATTAAATGAAAAATTATGTCAGGACATTCGAAATGAGCAAAGATAAAACATCAAAAAGGAGCAGATGATTTGAAAAAAGGACAATTGTTTTCTAAATTTTCTAGTATTATAGCTTTAGCTGCTCGTGATGGAGCAGATTTATCAATGAATGCTAAGTTAAGAGTTGTTGTAGATAAGGCTAAAGCTTCTGGTATGACCAAAGATGCTATTACTAGAGCAATTAATAGAGGTAGTGGAGCTTTGGGTGGAAATTCTATTGAGGAGATTAAGCTAGAGGCATATGGTCCTAATGGGAGTGGTATTTTAGTTGTATGTGCTACTGATAATAAGAATAGGACTATAGCTAAGGTGCGCAATACTCTTACTAAAAATAACTTGAAGCCAGCTGATAGTGGTAGTGTATTATGGATGTTTGAGGAAGTTGGCCAGATTGAGATAGACAAGTCTTTATTTAACGAAACTTTGGAGCTACAGTTTATTGAGATGGGAGCTAAAGATATAGTTGAGGAAGATGATTTGGTATATATCATTACTGAGGCTAAAGATTTGGCTGAAGTTAAGAACTTGGTCGAAAAGGAGGTAAAGGTAAATGACTTTGCTTTAGTATTTAGACATACACAAGGGGTAGAGCTATCAGATAATGATAAGGAAAAATTAAATAAAGCAATAGATGAGATAGAGGAAAATGATGATGTTATTGATGTATATACAAATGTTCTATGATAATATTAGGAATAGATCCAGGTACGTCAAGAACAGGTTATGCTGTTATATCTAAGACTCCTACTAAGATAAAAGCTTTGTGCTATGGTTGTTGAGATTTGACTGGTATGGAGTCTTTGGAAAAGCTAAGTGTTATTTCTAGGAATATAGCTAAATTAATTAATGAGTATGGGCCTAAGTATTTGGCTATAGAGAAGTTGTTCTTTTTTAAAAATGCTAAGACAGTTATGTCAGTATCAGAGGCAAGGGGAGTAATTATATTTACTGCATATAAGAAAAAGGTGGATATACTAGAATTGACTCCTACTGAAGTAAAGCAGAACTTGATTGGGTATGGGAGATGTGGTAAAAAAGAAGTACAGAAGTTTGTGCAACTATATTTAGATTTAGAAGAAATACCCAAGCCAGATGACGCAGCAGATGCTTTGGCTATTTGTATCGCCAGTGTTGTGAAAAAAGAAAAAAATTAGTATACTATTAATAAAAATATTAAACATATATTATGGCAGAAGATGATAAAAATAAAAAAGGATTAAATGAAGATGAGGAATTAGAAAATGAAGAATTACTCGAGGAAGAAGTAGAAGAGGAGGCTAGCCCAGACCCAGAAGAAGAGATAGAGGGGGAAGAAGAGGAAATTACTTTAGAAGCAACTAATGAGTCTTTTGATGATGAGGCATATATTAAGGCTCTAGAAGCTATGTCTGAAGAAGATGAGGATTTTGATTTTTTAAATCCATATAAGGAGAAAGAGTTGCAGAAAAAGCAGAAGAAGTTTGAAGAGGATAATGGACTAAATGAAAGTGATCTAGACTCTGTAGAAGATGATAATAATATAGATGACTAATGAAGTTTACTATTCCTAAAATTATTTTAAAAGCGTTAGAGAAGATATCCTTAGCAGGGAAAGACTATTTTATAATAGGCGGTTGCGTTAGGGATATTTTTTTAAATAGGGAGCCTAATGATTGAGATATTACTACTAATGCGAGACCTGAAGAATTGCTTGAGATTTTCAAAGAATCTGATGAGTTTTTTTCTGGTGCTATATATACAAATCAGTTTGGGACAGTTAGTGTATTTGCTAAGGTAAAAGATGCAAATTTAAAAATTATTGAAATTACTACTTTCCGTAGTGATGGTAAGTATACAGATAAGAGACATCCAGAGAATATTACTTTTTCTGATAAATTAGAGGATGATGTGGCAAGAAGAGATTTTACTGTAAACTCTATTGCACTTAAGCCAAAATCCTTTAATATGGAAAAGGTGGAGTGTGAGGTTTTTGATTTTTTTAGTGGTAGCGAGGATATACAGAAGAAAATAATTAAGGCGGTAGGAGTTCCTAAAGTTAGGTTTGAGGAGGATGCTTTAAG
>JAQVPP010000029.1 GCA_028702045.1 Minisyncoccota bacterium | reverse complement strand
TGATAAACATTTTTTTTATTTTGCTTATTTTTTAATTCAATATTTGTATCAATATTTTGCGACATACTAAATATAACTATTTTTAAATTTTCCCTTTTAAGAATCCGTGATATTATTTTAAGCGTAATTTGATAACATACTATATATAGTATGATTATTTTGTATACTATATATTATGGCAATCCATTTGTAAAATTTTTATCTTATTGTTTGCAGCTCTTTTTATTGTGGCTTTATACTATATATAGAAGATAGATCTGCGAGCCTTAGTTGGTTAATTTTTTGTTTTATTTTTTTATTAGAATGTTTTTTGTTTTTGTCTCTTTTTTTAAAAATTAAAAAATGCCAATTATATTGACAATATTCATAAACATTGATATAATAAAACTAATTAAAACATTAAATTTAAAATATGTTTAACAAAAAAATAAATAAAGTTTTTTATTTTTGAGCAATTCTTTGTTTTGCTTTTATTATGCTTTTAACTTTTGCAAATGATGCACAAGCTATTGGTGCATGTAGGTTTGAAGTTATAGCTCCAACAAATGGACAGGTGATTTACAATAATCAATCTTTCCCAGTAAAGGTAAAATTAATTGATTGCCCTAAAGCATATAAAATTGATTATGCTTTGGTAAGTTTAACTATACCAAGTCTTAAACAAGTTTATGAACCTAATATGTTATTAGGTGACTTTAACACAATAACACTTCCAAGTTATTCTGGAGATAAAGTTGCTAAAGAATTTGAAAATTGCGGATCAACTCATTTAGTTGTTTCTGTATGACAATGTGTTAACCCATCTGATTATACTGGGGGAGTATGTTATAGCTTTAATGGAACTGATAAAATTATTCCTTTAAACTTTGCTTGTTCAACAAGTCCAACTACACCACCTCCAACAACACCAGATGCAAGATATTCATGTAACCAAAGTACAGGACAATGTTATGCAGATAGTAATGGGTATTACACATCATTAAGTTTTTGTAATTCTGTTTGTGAAAAACCTTCATCAAGGTATAGCTGTAATACATCTACAGGACAATGCTATGTAGATTCATTTGGAGTATATACTTCTTTAGACTACTGCAATCTTGCATGTGAGAAAGATACTCCTCAAACTAAATACTCATGTAACCAAAGTACAGGACAATGTTATGCAGATTCATTTGGAAATTATTTTTCTTTAAGCTTGTGTAATTCTTTTTGTCAAAAAGATACACCGCAAACAAGATATTCATGTAACCAAAGTACAGGACAATGTTATGCAGATAGTAATGGGTACTACACATCATTAAGTTCATGTAATTCTAACTGTACTAAATATACACCACCAACAACTCCTCCATATTATCCACCACAAACAAGATACTCATGTGATACATATTCAGGACAATGTTATACAAGTGCGTCTGGTATATATACATCATTAAGTACATGTAATGCAAACTGTAATCCATATGTTCCACCTACATCACCACAATCACGTTATTCATGTAACTCTGTAACAGGCCAATGTTATGTAGACACTTATGGAGCATATACATCATTAAGTACATGTAATTCTAACTGTAATCCATATGTTCCACCTACATCACCACAAGTAAGGTATTCATGTAATGCTACTAGTGGACAATGTTATACTGATAATAATGGAGTTTACTTAAGCTTGTCTAATTGTCAAAATAATTGTTATCAAAAAATTACTACTCGTTATTCTTGTAATGTAAATAGTGGACAATGTTATACTGATAATAATGGAGCCTATACATCTTTAAGCACATGTCAATCATATTGTAATATACAAAAACCAACTGTTAATTTAGAAGCTAATCCTTTACGTATACAGTCTGGAAGTAATACAATATTATCTTGAAGCTCAAACAATGCTACATACTGTATAGCTTCTAATGGATGATCTGGAACTAAATCACTTAATGGCAATGAGAGTAGAAGATTAACACAAACTACTACATTTACTATTACTTGTTATAATGGTAGCCAGAGTGCAAGCGACAGTGTCACAGTTTCTGTTGATGATGGAAACCCTTATGTTAATTTATATTTAGATAGGAATGTTATTAGGCAAGGAGAATCTACTATATTACACTGAGATTCATATGATGTAAATTATTGTTATGCTGATAGTAATCCTTCATACTGATCTGGAAATAAAAGTACTAATGGATCTGAGACTGTATCTCCTTCACAAAATACACAATTTACTATTACTTGTTATGGAACTAATGGACAAACAGTAACTGACACTGCTTATCTAGAAGTTGATCCTTACTACCATGGGCCTAATTATAATTATTCTAATCCTATTTCTGTTGATAAAAAGGTTAGAAATATAACAAGAGGGGAATACATGTTTGTAGAATCTACAAATGCTAGATCTGGTGAATATGTTGAGTATGAGATTGTAATTAGAAATAACTCAAACTCTACTATACAAAATGTTGTTGTGTATGATCCTATACCAACACCTTTGATGTATGTAACTGGTAGTACTAAGATAAATGGAATAACTAATGTAGATGGTATTGCTACTAGTGGTATTATCTTAGGAACACTTAAGCCACAACAAACTGTTACTATTAATTTAAATGCTTACCTATATAGTAATACTAATGTATATAGTATGTTGCTTAATAAGGTACAAGTTAGATCAAATAATTACTCTGAAGTTATAGACAGTGCATCAGTAGTAGTAAATGCTATGTATGGATCTGGATATATTGAAACAGGCCCATGAGATACTTTCTGAGCATTAATTATTACTAATCTTTTAGTTGCTACTGGTTTATGATTCTATTTAACTAAGAATGAAAAAGGTAAAGAACTTGTTCAAAAAATTAAAAAAAGTACTGAAAAGAAAAAATTAGCTAAACAAGCAAGAAAGATAAAATAATAGAAAAAAGAGACTTCGGTCTCTTTTTTTTATTTTACTTCTTTTGCTACTATATATATCAGTATATATAGTATTGATTATTTTTTTAGAATAGTGTATATTATATTTACATGGTGGCATTAGCTCAGCTGGTTAGAGCGCCTGTTTGTGGAGCAGGAGGTCATGGGTTCGAATCCCATATGCCACCCATATTGTGGATAAGTTGTGTATATGTTAGCACCTATTAGATAGGTGTTTTTTGTTATATTAAAAAAGATGCCAAAGACATCTTTAATTGAGGTCACGGTGGGACTTGCACCCACGAATGACGGTTTTGCAGACCGGTGTGTTAGCTACTTCACCACGTGACCATAATTAGATATTAATTTTATTATTAGTATCTATCTCTTCTGCTTTTGGATCTATGAAAAAATTTAATTTTGGCTTTGTCTTTATCTCTAGTTGATTAAATTCTTTTTGAATTTTGTGTTGTAAAGAACCTATTTCTTTAGCCACTTCTTCTATCTTACTAAAAGGGAAGACTGATATGAAAATATTGGCTTTTGTTTTTGCATCGTTTGTCTCTACTTTAGAGATGGTTACTAGACAATTAAAATCAATTTTTTCTATGATTTTAGCTATCTCTCTTTGGATTGTTGTATTTAATTTTTCTATTTTCTCCATAATAATATATCAAATTTATTTTATTTATTCAAGCTATAGAATTCTAGAATATCTTTTGGCTCTATTTGAGTTTTTGTATCTATGATAATTCCACATTGATTTGGAAAACCTATTTCCTTAACTGTTTCCTTAGCACATTGTATGTTTAACACTTTACCTGTACCAATTGTTTCTTCTTCTCTTTTGATCTCAAAAGTAGAATTTATTTTTACTTGCCCCTTAGTTACTTCTCCTCCTACAAGTTGATTACCTTTGACTGGGTTAAATATAGCTAGCACTTCTATTGTTGCATATAGTTCTTTTACTGGCTCTTTTTCTTTATTTTCTATATATTTCTCTAGTTGAGTCAAAAGTTCATATATAGTGTTACCATGAAATACTTGAGCGCTAGATTGCTTTAGGCAAGAACTTGCATAGTCATCTGTCTTAGTTCTGAAACAAAGAACAACCACTTCTTCTTTAGGGTCCATTCTTTTTACATCTTTTTCTGATAAAATTCCTGTGGAACTATCTAATATATAGAAAGAGACATCAAGTTTTTTTGCCAAGGTTTTTAATGACTCAAGCAAAGCCTCGCAAGAACCTAGCACATCTGCTTTGGATATTATTGGTATAATTTCTTTTTCATTTTCTCCTATTATCTGAGACACACATTTATTTTCTTCTTCTTGTTTAATTATCTCCAATATATCTTCTGGTACATTACCAAAGAATATTTGCTCTCCTGGATTTGGCAATACTGTAAATCCTACCACCTTGACTGGGGAAGAGAAGCTAGCAGAAGAAATCTTATCACCTTTAAAAGATTCTAGTATTTTTACTTTGCCCTCTGTATTTTGTGTGTATATCTTATCTCCTTTATTGATTGTTCCATTTTTTATGATTACTGTAGCCTCTATCCCACGCTTTGGATCCATTTGAGATTCAATAATAAAGCCTTGGCCATAAGTATCTCTGTCTCCCTTGAGTTCATTTAGCTCTGCTATTAATAAGATGAGTTCTAGTAAGCTATCTATGTTATCTCCACGCAAGGCTGATATCTCGACATAGGGGACATCTCCGCCTCTACCTTCTAGATATATTTCTTCTTGAGCTAAGTCATTTTTTATTTTCTCTAAATTGACTCCTGGCTTATCTATTTTATTAATTGCTACTATATATGGTATATTGTTATTTTTTATATGGAAAATAGCCTCTCTTGTTTGAGGCTTGATGCTTTCATCTGCAGCTATGATTAATATGGCAATATCGGCCATACTGGTACCTCTTTTTCTTATGCTGGAAAATGCCTCGTGTCCTGGAGTATCGATGAAGGTAATTTTGCTATCTTTGACCTCTACTTCATATGCTCCGACATGTTGAGTAATTAAGCCACTTTCAGATGAAGCTACTTTGGTTTTTCTGATGTAATCTAAAAGAGTTGTTTTTCCGTGATCAATATGACCCATAACAACTACAACTGGTGCTCTATTTTCCATAATAACTAGCTTATTTTTTATTGCTTTTATTATATACTAAAAGGAGGGAAATGTCAAAATTTGATTTTTTATATTTTTGTGTATACTATATATATAGTATGAATTATAATTTTACAGGAGGTAATAATATGCCTTATGATGACATTCCTGATTGTCTAATACCCGACTTGGATCAGTCTCCAGACACGGAGACACTAGACCCAGGAACTTTATTCTTTTTCACTGATGACACTCCCACTTGTAAAGATTATTAATTTTATAAGCGGGAGTGTTATAGGGAGATCTACTTAGGTCTCCCTTTTTTATTAACATATAAAGTTATTTATTTTTTATATATATTTTTTTCTTTAAAAAATACTTGCAATTTATTTAAAAAACTTTTAAAATATATATGTATGAAATATACTTTTATATAAATAAATATATTTAAAAAATAAATATGAATAATCAAAATCCTTCACAAGATTTTAATCAAAATAATCAAGGAGATATGTCTTCACAAAACTTTGGACAATCTCCACAACAAGATTTTAATCAAGGACAAAACTTTGGACAATCTCCACAACAAGATTTTAATCAAGGACAAAATTTTGGACAAGCTCCACAACAAGATTTTAATCAAAATAATCAA
>JAQVPP010000028.1 GCA_028702045.1 Minisyncoccota bacterium | reverse complement strand
GTGTTTGGTTCATGCAGTCAATAGATCTGTTAACTAATTCTTTGGTTAAATCATTAAACTTTGATCTACTTAATTTAACTAATAAATGTTTTGGACCATCACTAGTTGATGTGATAAATGGTAAATTGATTTCTGTTTCTGAAACATTGGATAATTCTCTTTTAGCTTTTTCAGAAGCATCTTTGATTCTTTGTAAAGCTAATTTATCTTTAGATAAGTCAACTCCTTCTTGTTTTTTAAATTCATCAAGTACATAACTGATTATTTCTTGATCAAAATCATCACCACCTAAATGAGTGTCTCCACCTGTTCCGATAACTGAGATATTTTCACCTGCTTCTTTATCAGATGCACTAACTACCTCAATAATGGAAACATCTAGTGTGCCTCCACCAAAATCAAAAACTAAAACTTTTGATTGAGAACGCTTATCAAATCCATAAACAACAGCAGCGGCTGTAGGCTCGTTTAATATTTTTCTAACCTTAAGGCCTGCAATTTCTCCTGCATTTTTTGTAGCTTGTCTTTGTGAATCATTAAAATATGCAGGTACTGTGATAATTGCTTCTTCTATTGTTTCGCCTGTTTTAGCCTCTGCGTCCATTTTTAATTTTTGTAAAACCATTGCAGAAATTTCTTCTGGCTTGTATCACTTATCTCCCATCTGAATCTCTACTTCACCCTTTGATCCTTTTCTTGTCTCAAATGGTAATGTTTTTATATCTTTTTGAACTTCTTTATCATCATACTTAACACCAATAAATCTTTTAGCTGAAAAGATTGTGTTAGTTGGGTTAGTGATAGCTTGTCTTCTAGCTAAAACACCCACTAATCTCTCATCGTTTTTAGAAAGAGCAACCATTGATGGAGTTGTTCTCTCTCCTTCATTATTTTCAATAATTTTTGCTTGGCCATTGTCAAAGATAGCCATTTCTGAATAGGTAGTACCTAAATCAATTCCTAATATTTTTGCCATGATATTTTTTATTTATTATTTTTATTTTTTATTATTTTGACCTTAGTTGGTATTAACACCTTACCATTATACATATATCCAGAAGATAGTACTTCTGTTATTTTTCCTTCTTCTTTGCCTTCTTGTGTATCTATTACTTCATGAAGGTTAGGATCAAAGATTTCGTTTTGCTTTATTTCTTCTATACCATATTTTTTTAATATGTTTTGTAGTTGCAACTTTATTAAGTCAAAACCTTTTTGCACTTCTGGTTTTGCATCCTTTAGCATTGATCTAGATGAGTCAAAACTATTAAGCACGTGAAATAAGTGATCAAGTACTTCAAGTTTAGCCATTTCTTGATAAAGCTTAACCCTATTTGCTTCTTCTTTTTTATAGTTTAAGAAATTGGCTTTTTCTATTTTATATGTTGTATCTAGATCATCTAGATTTTGCTTTAATTCTTTGATTTCTTTTTCAAAATCTTTATTTTCTTTTTTATCTTTCATATATTGTATTTAATAATTTTTTAAAGAATAATAAGTTATTTTTATAGTTCATGGTTTTTAAACCTAATGTCCCGACCATTCCATTTAAATTACTTGATTTAAATCCAATAAAGATTAGTTTGTTTGATTTGAATATTGGATTATTTTTTTGATATGCAATATATAGGTTATCATAACTTAATTTATTTTCTATTTTATCTAAATTATCTTTTAAATTATCTATGTCTTTAACTATTTCTAAAACCTCATCTTGCTCTAATAGATCCATATCTTTAAATATATAAATTAGTCCTGTGTATGACAAATATTCATTTTTAAAAATACCTAAGCAGCCTGTTGATTGAGATATATATTTTAACAAATACTCTATATCATAGTTAGTTAAATTAATAGATTCCTCTATTTCTTGATTAAGAATATCGTTAATATATGTCTGTATGACAAACTCCCAACCTACATCATTAAGTAGCCTTCCAGCCGAAATATGAGGCTTTAGGAGGTATCCTTTTTCATTTAGACAAAAAAGTTCATTCCTAAGTGTAGCTGGAGAATATTTTTTTAAATATTTTTCCTTTAGTATCTTTGAACTAACTGGAGTATGGGATGAGGTATACTCTTTGGCTATATATATTAATATATCTTTTTGTCTTTTTGATAAATTTTCCATAATCTTTTTTATTGATTTAATTTTATCAAATTGGCACTCCTTTGTCAAGAGTGCTAAACAGATTTTAATAAAAAAGAAGGGAGATTGGTTGACTCCCCCCAAGAATCTCTTCACATTATTGCACCTGCAAATAAAAAAATGTTAAAAAAACATTTTGTAAAAGAAAAAAGAATTTAAAAAAATTCTTTTTACTCTACCTTTTTGATAAGATAAGGAATATCTTTTCTTGGGGTCTTTAAAACAAACTTATCACCTTTGATTTTTCCCATAACTAATTGTCCAAGGGGAGAATCTTGAGAAATTTTACCTGTATCTGGATCTGCCTCAAATGAAGCAACTAAAGTAATTTCTTTTTTCTCTTTGGTGTCAGTGTTTTCTAAAACAACATGAGAACCTAAGCTAGCTACTCCAGTATGGCTAGTTGTGATTATTTTAGCATTTAAAATTAAATTTTCAAGCTCTTTGATTCTAGATTCAAGCATTGCTTGAGAATCTCTAGCTTCTGAATATTCAGCATTTTCAGAAAGATCTCCATAAGCTCTGGCTGTACGAACTTTTTCCATTGCTTTGAGTCTTTGAGCCTTTAATTTCTCTAACTCTTGTTTTACATGCTCTAACCCCTCTTTTGTCAAAGAATTTGAATTTTGCATCATAATAAAAAATTAAAATTTAATTAAAAGGTCTGTATATAATATATTAAAAGATTTGAAATGTCAAATAAAATATATAGATTATCTTTTTCTCCATTGAGGAGCCCTTCTAGCTTTGTGAAGACCTGGTTTCTTTCTCTCTACTTTACGTGCGTCTCTAGTTAATAATCCTTCATTTTTTAAAGTAGGTTTAAGATCTGGAAGGATTTGCTTGATTACTCTAGCTACTCCTAATTTAATTGCATCTGCTTGTCCAGTCATTCCTCCGCCATTTACATGAACAGAAAAACAAAACTTATTTAATGTATTTGTTTTTTTAAGTGGTTCAAGAACTTTTTCTTGTAAAGTTATTGTTGGGAAATATTCTGTTAAGTTTTTATCATTAATTAAAAATGATTCTTTTTCATTAGAATATATTCTTACTCTAGCTGTAGAAGATTTTCTTCTTCCTATTGCTTCTGTATATTGTCCTTTTAAGGTTTTTTGAGTCATAATATCTTTATTTAATTATCAATTGTTTTAATCTAAGGGAATTTAACTTATTCCTTGGTAACATTCCTTTAACCGTATCTTTAAAGAATTTTTCTGGATTTTTAGAAAACTTTTCTTCAAGTGTCATTTCTTTTAAGTTACCTATATAGCCTGAGTGTCTGTAATACTTTTTATCTTTTTCTTTATTTCCAGTAAACTTAAGTTTTTCAATATTTGTGATAATAACCACATTATTAGAAAGAACATTTGGAGCAAAGTTTGGAGAATCTTTTCCTTGTAATAAGATTGCTACTAAAGAAGCCAATCTACCATAAGATTTATTTGTTGCATCTAATATTATTTCTTTTTTATCAGTATTTTTCATAATTATTGTTTAAAAATATAATTATTTATTTGACTAAATCTAAAATTACTAAAGAAGATCCATCTTTTTGCTTGGTTGTTTCAAGCTTTAAGATTCTGGTATATCCTCCTTTTCTTGTTTCGTACCTTTTAGCTAAATCATAATAAACCTTTTGTGTGGCTACTTGAGGAAGTCTACTTCTAATAATCCTAAAAGCTGCTAAATTTTGTTTTTTAGCTTTTGTGATTAATTTTTCTACATATCTTTGAGTAGCTTTGGCTTTGGCCTTAGTTGTTGTAATTCTTTCTTGTAATATAAAATGATTAGCCATGTTTCTAATAAGAGCTAGTCTTTGATCTCTTTTTCTATGTAATTTTGGGAAATTTACTCTGTGTTTCATATTTATATTTTATTTTTTTAGTGAATATCCTTGATTATCCAAAGCATCAACAATTTCTTGAGCTGATTTTGGACCAAGTCCTTCAATTGCCTTAACATCTTTTAAAGTTAAGTCTGTAAGTTGAGAAACTGTAGTTATCTCATTGCTTTCTAAAAGATTGATAACTTTATCAGATAAGTTTAAATCTTTGATTGGTTCTTCTTTTTCTTGTTTATTTTTGATTTGCTTGCCTTCTAAAGAATCTTTTATTCAGTTAAAATGATCTTGAAGTATTTGACTTGCTTCACATAAAGCTTCTTTTGGGGTAATAGTTCCGTCTGTCTCTATATTCATTAATAACCTGTTGTAGTCAACTCTTCCTTTTAAACTCATGTCTTCTATGTCAAAACTGACATTGACTACAGGAGAAAAAATAGCATCATTTAAAAGTGTACCTACTGGTAATTTATCTTTTTTAAGATCTTGAGATGTTTTGTATCCTACTCCTTTTTCAACTGTAATCTCCATTTCAAGAGTAGTATTTGGATCAGTAATAGTTGCAATAGATAAATCTTTGTTAATTATGTCTACTTGGCTATTCTTATCAAAATCTTTAGCCTTGACCTCTTTTTCTCCTTTAACTTTCAAAGTTAAAACTTGAGGTTCTTCGGTAAACATCTTGACTTTTAAATTCTTTAAACTAAGCATAATATCTATAACTGTCTCATATACTCCATCTAATGTGCTAAACTCATGAGCTACATTTTTGATTTTAATATATGTGACTGCACTCCCTTTTAGAGAAGAAAGTAATACTCTGCGTAAAGAATTACCAATAGTAATACCATAATTAGGATAAAGACCTTCTATAGCAATAGTAGCCTTGTTACCCTCTTCTTTTACAGTATTTGTTTTTAAAGGCAAATCAATCATAATAATTTTTTAAAATATTTTTTAATTTTTTATTTAGAATATGCTTCGATTATAGAATGAAAATCATATGGTAAATTTAATTCAGAAATATTTGGATCTGATTTTACTGTTCCTTTTAGTTCTTTTTTATCTAATTCTAATCATGCTGGAACTGTAACATCTTTGATTGTCTGCTCAATATCCTTAAATAATTTATGATTTTTATTTCTGATAGTAATAACATCTCCTGGTTTTAAAATAGTTGATCCGATGTTATGCTTTTTGTTATTTAATAAAAACATACCGTGATTAACTGCTTGGTGAGCAGAATATTTAGACTTAGTAAAACCTAAATGAAAAATAACATTGTCCATTCTTTTTTCAAGATTTTTAGCTAAGTTTTCTGGAGCAGAACCTTTTTGCTTAATAGAAATGTTATAGAATCTTTTTAATTGTTTTTCTGATAAACAATATCATAATTTGATTTTTTGTTTTTCAAATAATTGTATATGAAAAATAGACATATTCTTTTTATATTGTCTTCTGGCCTTTGTTCCTCCAGGAGGAAAAGGGCGCTTATTCATTGCACACTTACTTGAAAAACATCTTTCTCCTTTTAAAAAGAGTTTTTGTCCATAAGCTCTACATTTTTTACATTTAGCATCAATTATCATAATAAATATAAGTTATAAATTTTAATTACGGCGAGATTTTCTTGGTTTTGGACCATTATGAGGTATAGGTGTAACATCAAGAACTGTATTAATTGTTAAATTATACTGAGATCCATAAGTAATTAATGTTCTTAAGGCTGTTTCTCTTCCTTTACCAATACCTTTTATTCTTACCTCTACTTCTAAAGGACATTGTTTTTTTATTTTTTCAATAACTACTTCAGCAACCTTAGAGGCTGCGAAAGGAGTTGATTTCTTAGTACCTTTAAAGCCAATAGCTCCTGCTGATGATGTGGCAATAATATTACCTTTTTCATCTGAAACTTGAATCATTGTGTTATTAAAAGTAGAATTAATAAAAATAATACCCTTTTTTACAGCTTTTGTTGATTTTGCTTCTGTGCTATTAATTGTTTCTTGAATTTTATTAACCTCTTCTACTGAAGATGCTTTTGATATAATTCTCTTTTTTCCCATATTATTTATTTATTATTTTGGTGTTGGAGCTTTAGCCCTACCTGATCCTACTGACATTTTTCTACGACCCCTAACAGTTCTTGCGTTTGTTTTTGTTCTTTGTCCATGAGCTGGTAATCTTCTTGCGTGTCTTGTACCAATATAAGAGGTGATATTAATCAATCTTCTTATATTCTTTTTAATTTGACGTCTTAGATTACCTTCTACAATAAACTCTTTTTCAATATAATCAGAAATA
>JAQVPP010000027.1 GCA_028702045.1 Minisyncoccota bacterium | reverse complement strand
CATCTCAGAGGTAATCTCTCCTGTATAGCTTCCCCTATTTAATCAGAATATATTTTGAGCACCTAAACTATCTTTAAATAAATAATAGTAACAACTAGGCACACAAAAAATATAGTTAAACCTATCATCCTTATTCTTCTCAAATATATCAATAAGCTCCAAAGCTTTTTCAGTCTTTACAATATTTGCCTTTCAATTAAATATAATAGTCTTTTTCATTTTTAAAAATTACTTTTCATAATACAAGTATACCAAACTTTTTTTAAAAATGTAAACAGTTTTTGAAAATATTTTATTTTTTTTACAAGCTAGAAAAAATTAAAAAAATATGATATATTCAAATCAATCAAAACAAGAAAGGAGGTTTAAAAAATGGCAGACAAAAAAGGAGCCATTAAATTAGTAACTTATGAAGCAATAGAAGAAACCTTGCTGATAACCGTAGAACAAAATCACACTCTTACCCCCAACCAAATTCAACTAATCCAACTAGAGCTTAATAAAGACGGCCCGTTTATTATAACAATCGTCAAAAAATAACAACTATTACTTCAAAGAAAAAGAAGCTTGAAAATTCAAGCTTCTTTTTTAAATAACCAACTTACCCAACACAGTCAAAACAGAAACAATAATTCCTGCAATAAATACTCCTATAGATAATAAAAATATACTTCTCTTTTTAGGGATATCAAATAATCTACTTGCTACTGCTCCGGTAAATACTCCTGTCATAGGAAGTGGTATAGCCACAAATAAAATTAAAGCCAAATCTCCATATATAGAAAACTTCTTCTGACTTCTTTTTTTCACAGATTCTTTCCATCAATCAATAATTTTTTTAAAAAAAGCAATTTTAGAAAAAATAAAAACAAAAAAATCAAATAAGTGAATGGTAATTACTCCAAGCAATATATTACCTAAACATGCAATAAAATAAATAAAATAAATATTTAAGTTAAATTTAAAAAAGAAAAAAGGAATGCTTCCTCTTAGCTCAGTAATTGGAAGCATTGAACTTAAAAATAAATAAAATCACTCCATATTAAAATAAAATTAAAAGTCCGCTTAAGAAGTATAGTATCAAACCAAAGCCAGCACCTACTGCCTGTATTAACCAAAATCTCATAGTGACCAAAGACTCACTCCAGCCGATAGCCTCAAAGTGATGATGAATAGGCGTAGACAAAAAGATCTTCTTATGTCTTAATTTTTTACTAGTCAATTGTATAATAACTGATAATGACTCCATAAAAGGTACACATAAAATTAATGGCAAAAGCAATGCAGTATTTGTATACATGGCTAGTACACCAAACAATGCTCCTAGCATCATGCTTCCTGTATCTCCCATAAACCATTTAGCTGTAGGCATGTTATATCACAAATATGGAACCAATGCACCACCAATAACCATAAGTAATGCAGTAAGCTCAAACCTACCCTGAACAATAGAAATAATAATAAATACTGATAATGCAATTAAAGATACTCCACTTGATAATCCATCTATACCATCTGTCTCATTCAAGGAAAAAGTAGACGCAACAAAAATAAAGACAAAGAATGGAATAAACCATAACCCCAAATCAACAAGTCCCTTAAAAGGAACAAAGGTTACAGTCCAATCAAGTTTAAAATAAAACCACAAAGCACAAACAAGTCCTAGTACAGCACACATTAATAATCTCTTGAACATATTTAACCCTTTTTTACCACCTATCTTAAATATACTCATAAAATCATCAATAATCCCAATCAATCCAGCTAAAACAATTACTCCAATAATCAATAAAGTTTCTTGTCTAGAAATAAAGTTTAATAAATGAAATACATCTAAATTAGTTAGTTTGCTAAGTATCCAAAAAAGACAAGCTAAAAAAACAGGAACCCCTCAAATTAAAATACCAGCCATCCTGGGAGTACCATCATCATCTTTGTGCAACTTAGAGAAAATTGGCGCAGCATCATCTTTTGTATTTTTAGTACCAAACTGATACTTTTTTAAAAATCCTAATAAATAAGGACTAATAAAGAAAGCAAAAACCATTGATATAAAGCCAAGTAAAATGGCTCTTACAATTTGTAAAGTAAATATATCCATAATTATTTATTTATTATTTTATTTAAATTATCCTTTATCCAATTATACATTTTCTCTGTATCCTCAAACCTTTCTGAAGAATTAAGCACAATGCTGACAAATGGGTATTTCTCATTATTATGCTCAAATTCATAAATAACAAGTAAACATTCTCCGGCCTCATCAGTAAAGCCAGTTTTCCCTGCTCATATTTCAGGAATATGACCCAACAATTGATCTGTAGATATAGCAGTATGGCCAATCTTCTCCAAAGATACAAAAGAATGACTTTGTTTCCGAGTAATTTCTCCTATTAAAGGATAGTTATTATAAATATACCTTGCTAACTTAAATAAATCAAGTGCTGTGGATGTATTTTCAAAACTAAGCCCAGTAGGCTCAACAAAATTAGAATTACCCATTCCCATCATATCAGACTTCATGTTCATCTTATAAATAAAGGAACTATATCCATAAGTATGTGCTAGCATGGAAAAAGCATCATTACTAGACATGATTAGCCCCATATACAAAACATCTTTTACAGAAACAGTCTCATGCAAGTAAAACTTCAATGACTCAAGTCCTTTTTGATGCTCTCTAGTTACTTTTATATATTGCCCCATATCCATATTATCTAAAACAATCATAGCACTAATTAATTTAGATATAGAAGCTATAGGAGTTAATAAATTCTCATTTTCAGAATAGATTATTTTATCATTCTTAATATCTCCTATTAAAAAAGATTTAGCCATTATTTCTTGATCAAAAAAAGGTTTAGTAGTAGTGGTTGTAATTAATTTTCTTTCTTTTTTAACTCCCTTAATAAAAAAGAAGGAAAATAATAACACAACTATCACACATATCAATATTAGTATTTTTTTATTCATTTTCAATAGAATTTAAGTCAAGTTTATTAATTTTTTCAAACTCATCAAGCAAAGTAATATCATTTACCCCAACAAGTTGCATAAACTTCTCTGAAACTCTATATAAATACAAATTATTCTTATCCTTACTTGTTTCTTTTTCAATTAACCCACGCAATAATAAATTACGTAAAATATATGAAGAATTAACTCCTCTTATCTCATCAATAAATGATCTACTTACTGGACCCCTGTAAGCAATAATGGATAAAGTCTCAAGAGCAGAATCAGACAAATTACTATCTATACTTTTATTCATCTTTTCTAAAATATCATCTATACCAGACACATTTAGTTGATAATATACTCCATCTGATTTTTCTATTTTTAAAATAGTAAACCCTCTCTCTGTTTCTTGATATTCTTGATTTAAATCATCTATTAAAGAATCAACTTCTTTGCTCCCCATTAATTTTAAAAGTTTTTCTTTTTTAATCAATTCTCCTGATATAAACAATATTTTTTCTAAAATATATTTATCTTTCATTATATTAATTTATTTTTATTAACAACCTGTATAGTGCTAAACTCATCTTGAAATATATCCACCTCTTGTTGCTTACTTAAGTGCAACACAGCCATAAAACTAACTAACCTATTTAACTTGTCTTGTTTTTCAATTAGTTCATTAAATATAATTTTATCAGATTTTTTAAATAAATCTAAGTACTCTACTATTCTCCCTTTCAAATCTACTGTTTTCTTAATATTTTTAGTTGGCAATTTCTTATTCTCTTTAACATATAAATGAAATAAGTTTAAAAAAGAATTTTTTAAATTAACTGAATTTAAATTCTTAGGATCAGAGTATTGTATTTCGAAAATATTAACAACTTCTCTATTTTTCAATTTACAATTATTAAGTAACATTGATTTTAATATTTCTTTTTTATCCTTAAACAACTTATAGCAAACCAACCTATCTTTCAAAGCAAAAATCTCTTCTTTTTCCTCACTAGTTAACTCTAGTGTAGGTAATAAAGACTTAGATTTAATTAATATCAAAGTAGAGGCAATATTTAAAAAATTAGCTAATTCAAAAGAACTAACACAATTGTTATTAATATAAGTAATAAATTCATTAGTTATCTCTGATAAAGAAAAGTCATTTATACTTTTATTATTTTTCTCTATCAAGTTTAATAGTAAATCAAGAGGACCTGAAAATTTTTCAGATTTTATACAAAAATTATTCATTATTTCCCACAACAATGTTTATATTTTTTACCAGAACCACAAGGACAAGAATCATTTCTCCCTATCTTCTTCACACTTACCACGGACTTCTCTGTTACAACTTTTTCATTTTTAGGCTGAACCTTAAAAATAAAATCAAAAACATACTCATCAAACTTATAGTTTAATTTCTGATAATATACATATGAGTTTCTCTTATACTCAACCAAAGAATCTTTCTGTGCATAAGACTGTAAAGCAGAATAATCCTTTAATTGACCCATCTGCTCTAAATGAATTACCCACAAACTATCAATAGTATTTAACATTATCTGGCGTATAATTTTAATAAAGAGTCCTGGATCAAACTTTTCCTCTTTTTCCTTAATTATATTTAAATAAATATTATTCAAATATGCATAAACTTGATCTAGTTTATTCATATTTTCTTTAACAAACTTCTTAGCCTCAAGCCCAAAAACACTTTCAATAATTTTTAAATTATCTTCAGTATAGCTAAAGTTTTTAATTTGAGTTTGCCCTAATTGAATAATAAAATCTTTAATTTCTTGATCAGAATAATCTAAAATATTATTTCTCTTCCTATATACAGCCTTTCTTTGTTTATCTAGTACATCATCATACTCTAAAACATGCTTACGCAAATCAAAATTAATTCCTTCTATTTTAGCTTGTGCTTTTTCTATAGCTCTACTAATCATAGGATGTTCTATAGCTTCATCTTCACTCAACCCAAGCCTACCCATAACTGATACTATATTTTTAGGAGCAAAAATCTTAATCAACTCATCTTCTAGAGAAACAAAAAATTGGGTCTCTCCAGCATCACCCTGTCTTCCAGATCTTCCACGCAACTGGTCATCAATTCTTCTTGCCTCATGCCTCTCTGTACCAATTACACATAAACCCCCAGCTTTTAAAACCTTTTCTCTATCTTCTTCAACTAAAGGATTACCTCCTAAAATAATATCTACACCACGTCCTGCCATATTAGTAGCTACTGTAACAGCACTAGCCTTACCAGCTTGAGCAATAATCTCTCCTTCTCTCTCATGTTGTTTTGCATTTAAGACCTCATGCTTAATTCCTTCTCTAGACAAATATCTAGAAATTATCTCATTAATTTCAACTGAACGAGTACCTATTAAAACAGGTTGTCCTTTTTCATATTTTTCCTTTACAGTCCTAACTACTGCCCTATACTTTGCTTCATCATTTTGATAAATCTTATCAGCTAAATCTTTACGAATAATCTTCTTATTAGTAGGTATAGCCACTGCTCTTAACCCATATACTTTATTAAACTCTTCTCCACTACTTATAGCCGTACCAGTCATACCAGCTAAAAACTCATACATTCTAAAATAATTTTGCAATGTAACAGTTGCCACAGTCTTTGACTCTGGCCTAATATTCACATTTTCCTTTGCCTCTATTGCTTGATGTAGTCCTCCAGAGTATCTCCTATCTGGTAATACACGCCCAGTAAACTCATCAACAATATATATATTGCCATCTTTGATAATATAGTCCTTATCTTTTTTAAATAAAAACTCTGCTTTTAAGGCCTCTTCTAGATGATGTACATATAGTACTCCTTCTTTATTAAAAATATCTACGCCCAATATATTTTCCAATTTATTCAAGCCTCCCTCAAGCAAAGTTACACTTTTTTGTTTAAAATCAATTTCAAAATCATCACCTTCTTTTAGTCTAGGTGCTATCATAGCAAATTGCTTATACAATGAAGATGAATCAGTATCTTGTTGAGAAATAATTAATGGAGTCCTGGCTTCATCAATCAAAATAGAATCAATTTCATCAATAATAGCAAAATAATGACCACGCTGTGACATCTCTTCTTTAGTCCCAACCAAATGATCTCTTAAATAATCAAACCCAAATTCAGATGATGTGCCATAAGTAATATCAGCTAAATATGCTTCTTTCCTAGTACATGGCCTTAAGTATTCCTGAAAAACCTTAAAACTACCTATCTCATCCCTACTATTATCTACCTCTTCTTCTTTAACATACTCTGGATCATATACAAAAGAACCACTCTGAGTAACACATCCAACTTTAAGTCCTAAAAAATAATAAATTTGGCCCATCCAAACAGCATCACGCCTAGCCAAATAATCATTAACCGTAACAACATGCACTCCTTTTCCTGTCAAAGCATTTAAATATGTAGGTAAAGTAACAGACAAAGTCTTGCCTTCTCCAGTCTTCATCTCTGCTATCATTTTATAATGAATAGCAAGTCCACCCAATAATTGAACATCATAATGTCTCTGGCCTAAAGTTCTCTTAGCCACTTCTCTTACTAAAGCAAAAGCCTCAGGTAAAACATCATTTAGTCCTGCTCCTTTTTCTCTAACTTTTTCAATTAAAGATAAAGAAAAATTCTTTAAATCTTCTTCT
>JAQVPP010000026.1 GCA_028702045.1 Minisyncoccota bacterium | reverse complement strand
ATCCAAGTAGTTTTAATACTGGATTTGATTTAAGTAGTTTTGGAGGAAATAATTCTTTTGGAAACACTTTTGATACAAATAGTTTTGGAGATTTTAATTCTTCATTTGATGCTAGTACTTTCAATACTGGGTTTGATCTAAGTAGTTTTGGAGGAAATAATTCTTTTGGAAATACTTTTGATGCTAGTAGTTTCAATACTGGGTTTGATTTAAATTCTTTTGGTAATACTTTTGATGCTAGTAGTTTCAATACTGGGTTTGATTTAAATTCTTTTGGAAATACTTTTGATACAAATAGTTTTGGATTGAATACTGGGTTTGATTTAAATTCTTTTGGAAATACTTTTGATACAAATAGTTTTGGATTGAATAATAATTTTAATCTAAATTCTTTTGGAAATACTTTTGATACAAATAGTTTTGGATTGAATAATAATTTTAACCTAAATGGTTTTGGATTAAACAATAGTTTGAATTTAAATAATTCTGGGGTATTTGATTTATTGTCTTTACCTAATGATACATTCCTTTCTCAAATATTAGGAGGAATAACTCCTCCAGATATGGGAGGTGATGGTACAGGTGATAGTACAGACAGTAGTATAGATTTATGCGAGAAGAAAAAAGATGGGTACGGCAAGGACACAGATGTATATGCTCATCATTGTTATATAAATATCCCTTCTTATTATTCAGGGAAATATAAAGGAGATACATTTAAGAATTTAGAATGAAATAAAAAGGAAGATGGAACATATAGTTTTAATTATTATGTGCAACTAGTTTGTGCTGGACAAGATTTTACTAATGTAGCTAAAGTAGAGAAGGATACATTGAAGATAAATATTCGAGTGGGTTCTTTTGCATTTGATCACGATTTAGAATTAGGTTCAAATGAAATTATTTTAACAAAAACACAGGCACAAGATTTAGTTAAGGCATATAAAGCAAAAACAAGTTCTATTGTTCAGAAAGGAGGGG
This sequence comes from Minisyncoccota bacterium, assembly GCA_028702045.1. GTDB lineage: Bacteria > Patescibacteriota > Minisyncoccia > UBA6257 > JAKLIH01 > JAQVPP01. The sequence continues at coordinate 6,192 of JAQVPP010000026.1, read as the reverse complement.
TTAGTGGAGCAATTTGAGTTAAGAGTAATAACAATGAGACTTCTTGTGAGAGGCCTATGGATAAATCTAATGCATTAGTTCCTAATATAGAAAAGTTAGTTGAATTAGTGGAAGAGAATACTCCGCCAACAGACCCAGGCAATACTCCACCAACAGACCCAGGCAATAATCCACCAAGTGGTGCTGAAGTAAATAAATGTAAGATTACATTAAGTTTTCCTAGTGATCATTTAGTTGATGGAGTAGCTAAGTATAATACAAATCATAAGATGTATTTTAATATTAGGGTAAGTGACTGTTCTTTAGATAATGTTAAATTTAGAGATGCTAAATTAGGTATAGATGATTATACGATTAGTGATATTCAGCAATTGGGAACAGGCGATTATTTAGGTAGATCTTTTAAAATGCATAATGGCAAACTTGATTTAGTATATACATTATCTGCACATCCTAAGGCGTTAAATTATTTAAAGAATAAAGTTAGTGCATCTAATCCTATTTTAAATACAAATGCTGTATTAAGTGTTAATCAATGTACCCCTAATACTGACTGTAAAGAAAAGAATGTTTATTGGACAAATGAACAAGTTCCAATGTCTATTGATTTTAGTTCTGTTTTCCCTAAATCTGGGGGTGGTAGCTCAGGAAATAATGATATAAATACAAACCCTGATGGGAGTAAATCAGTGCTTTCAAGTGGGGATAATGATGATAGTGGGGATCAAATATTAAGTTTTTATCCAAATAAAATTATTGTTAGATTGACTTATTTAGATCAAGGAGATGGTACAGTTTGCTTAGGTATAAATGATAATGAAGTAGAGACAAGTATGCCTTTTGTAAAAGTTACAAATAATGTAGATAGGGCATTAAATATATATAGTAACCTATTTTATGCTAATAGTAGTGAACTAGCTTATGTTCAAGTTAGCAATAAAATAAGCAAGGGTCAATTTTATAATGTTTATCCAGAATCTTACTATAGACCAGTAGATAATAAGTGAATAGAAGAAGCTTGAACACAAGTAGCAAGAGGGCCTAAAAAATTCGGAGAATATTATTGTTTGTCTAAAGCAAATCTTCCACAAAATTCTAGTGTTAAGTTGTTTCCAGAATATGAAGCTCCTTCAGATTGAAAAAATAGTAGTTATGCCGATAAACTTTATAAAGGAGGAACATTTACATTGCCAGTTAAGTTTGAATATAAAGATAAGACTGCCTCAGTATCTTTAGAAAAATATGTTCCAGTTGTTCAATTAAAAAATGTTCGTGGAGGAATTTTAAATGTAACAACAAAAGTTTTTAAAGGTGGACCAGGTTTTACTTTTGGTTGAGGGGATAATTCAACAAAAAATAAAGCATATAGGATAATGAATGGTAAAGTGTATTTAGCCACAATAGATGGATATACTGTTAACCAAAATTTACTTTGAGAAAATACAGGATATATGATGGGTAGTGGCTTGTCGTTTCAAACTTTTTTTGATGAAGTTTTTGCAAATAATAAAATAGCTTTGGAAAAAATTAGAACTAAACAAAGTGCCACCATGTGTTTTAAGGCTGTGTATGATATATATGATACCAATAAAAAAGAATATATAAAACAAGGAGAAACTAGCTTAACTTGTCCAACTGTAAAAATACAAAGATAAATTTAAAACAACTGCTTAGGCAGTTGTTTTTATTTGACTAAAAAGGTTTTTCTTTTTATACTTAATATATATTAAATAAAATATATGAAAAAATTTACTAAAAAACAAAAAATAATATTAGGGGTGATTGGAGGATTGTTTTTAATTTTTCTAATTGCTGGAAATAATTTTTTGGATAAAAATGTGAAAGGCGAGGTCAGTATTTTGGGAGTAGGGATAGATAAAGATGTGATTCAATTAATGACTAGTAATATCAAAACAGATGTTGGTAATATAGAGGTTAAGTATACAGAGGTTAGTGAGGAAAAATATTTAGAAAAGTTAAAAAACAGTTTTTCTTTAGGTGAAGAGAACTATGATATAGTCATGATTAAAAATGATATGTTACATGATTTGAAAAATTATTTAGAACCTTTTAGTATTTCAGAAGAAGAAGTCAAGAGATCTTATTTTGATACAGTGTTTAGAGATTTTTATATTGACGGTAAGTTGTATGCAAAACCAACATATATAGATAGTTTAGTTTTATACTATAATAGGAATATTTTGAATAAGAAAGGAGTGTTTAATGTACCTGTTGTTTGAGAAGAGCTTGCTGAATTAGTTTCTCAAATTAAAGAAGTAGATGAGTTTGGGGACATTAAGTTAGGAGGAATAAATATGGGATCAGCATATAATGTAAGTCATTCTGTAGATATATTATCTTTACTGATGATGCAATATGGTACTAGGATTTATGATGGAGAAAATGCAATTTTCGCCAATTCAGTATTTTATAATAATAGAGATATTATTCCTGGGGAAAAGGCTTTAGATTTTTACGCACAATTTTCTAATGCAGGGGTAGGAAATAAGTATTATACATGAAATGCTGGACTTAATAAGGATATTGATTTATTTGCTTCAGGTAAGTTAGCTTTCTATATTGGAACTGGTATGGATAGATGGAAGATAGAAGACAAGAATCCTAATTTGGATTATGGTATATCTTTTATGCCACAATTTGAGAATAGCCCATATGAAGCTAATTTAGCTACATATTATGCTTTCGGGGTAAATAAATTCTCAGATGATGTGTATCTTGCACAGAAGGTGGTTGAGTACTTAGCTACAGATCAAGTAAGTTATGTATTGGTAGATGCATATAAGGTGGCTCCAGCATTACGAAGTTTGATTAGTTTTTGTACTAATGAGTATTACCAGAATGTATTTTGTTCTCAAGTAATTAACTCATATAATTGGTCAAAACCTGTATATAGTAGTTCAAGACAAGTATTTAAAGATATGATTGATAATGTAAGTGTAAGGGGATCTAGTGCATATGATATGGCAAAGGCAGGACAGGAGTATATAACAAATATTAAAATTTTAGAAAATGATTAATTTATTTTTTATTCAGATAGTTAAGGGGGCCGGGCTTGTTCCATGTGGTGGCCCAGGAGAAGTTGCTTGTACTTCTTGTCATTTATTTTTAATGATACAAAACTTATTGCGATATGCTATGCAATTGGGTACAGTTGTTGCAGTAATTAGTTTAGTGCTTATGGGACTTTCCTATATGATAAAGGGAGATGCAGAGAAAGTAGTACTTATGAAAAGAATCAAGAGTTTAGCGATTGGTATTTTCTTGGTAATGGGAGCTTGGGCTATAATTAATACGGTAATTGTTATAGTTTCTCCTGTTGACGGGATATTTAATAATTGGTACATAATTGAGTGTGGCGGAGGATTAATGAATATTAAATAATTAATTATGAAAAAAATATTTATATTGAGTTTAATTTTGGTTTTGATAATTAGCTGTGTTGGAGTAGTTAGGGCTAATGAATATAAAGTAGCTGTGAATATGGGAAGTGAATCAGTTGATTATTCTAATGACAATAGTAAATTAGCTCCACAGTTTAATAAAGATATATCAGATACTTCTTTAGAATTACCTAATCCAGTAAAAGATAAGACTATAATGGATGTGGTAAATAGATTACTGGGTTATTTACTTATTTTTTCTTTGCCAGTTGCTGTATTTTTTATAATGTTAGCTGGATATAACATTATGGTTGCTCAGGGAGATGCTGCGAAAGTTAAAAAAGCTTGAGATATGATTAGGAATGTATTGATCGGGTTAGTGATTATATTTTTGTCTAAAACAATTGTTTGATTAATTGTAAATATTCTAAGTGGGGAAATGTAATTGACAAACGTAATTTTTGTTTGGTATACTATTAATAAATATATTTAATAAATAAAATTAATTATGAACAAAATATTGAAAAAAGTATTATTTGTATTTGGTATTCTTTTGGTGTTACCAGGACTTGCTTTTGCTCAAAATTTAGCACAGCCACCTGTTCAAGGATTTAATTTACCAGTATTTATTACTTCTACTGGAGGATTATTGAGTTTATTACAGACTGTATTAAATTGGATCTTTTTTGCTTTAGTATTTGTAGCTATAATTATGATATTGCTTATTGCTTTTAATTTTGTTACAAATGGAGGTAAGGATAAGGATGGTGCAAAAGATGAGTGACGCAAGTTGACAAATATTTTAATTGGTATTGGTGTAGCATTGATGGCAAAAGGTGTAGTATATTTAGTATGTAGTTTATTTACTGCTCAATCTTGTACCTTTTTCTAAAACTTAGATTTTTATTAAAAAGAGTCAAGCCTATTGGCTCTTTTTAATTTTTATGATATTATTATATATATTTAATTGCCGAGATGGTGAAATTGGTAGACACGCAAGTTTTAGGAACTTGTGCCTTTAATGGTGTGTGGGTTCGACTCCCTCTCTCGGCACTTTTAAGAATTTAAAATATATTTATGCATATATTAATTATTCCAGACGGTAATAGGAGATGAGCTAAAAAAAGATTACTTAATCCTTCTATGGGGCATAAAGAAGGTAAAGAAAATGGATCTTTGTTGGTAGAAACAATGATTGATAATAAGATTGATTTTTTAACTTTTTGGGTTTTGTCTAAAGATAATTTTATAAAAAGAAGTAAGGCTGAGATTAGTTTTTTATTTAAATTAATCAAGGATGCCATTATTGAGGTTAATGATAATGAGTTTGTGATTAAGAATGACATTAAGATTCAAATATTAGGAGATTGAGAGTCAGTAGTTGATTCTGATTTGAAAAAAGATTTACAAAGAATTAATCAAGAAAGTTTGAATAGAAAAGGTCCTTGTTTAAGTTTTTTGTTCTGCTATAATGGAGATGAGGAGACTGTAAAAGCTGTGCAGAAGATGGTAAAAAATAAGGAACCAATTAATAAGGAAAATATTATTAAAAATTTATGATCTAGTATGTTACCAGCAGTGGATATATTGATAAGAACAGGGTGTGAGAACGATCCTCATTTGTCTGGGAATATATTGATGTGACAAACTGCATATTCTCAATTAATTTTTTCTAATAAGATGTTTCCTGATTTTACTAAAGCTGATTTGAAGAAGGCTATTTTGGAGGTTGAGAAACGGGAAAAAAGAAAAGGTGCTTAAAATTATATTATGCTAAAAATTATATATTTATCTATAGTTCAGGGGTTAACAGAATTTTTACCCATATCTAGTTCTGGACACTTAAGAATATTTCATCAAATACTTGAGTTTTATGATAATTTTTTATTTTTAGATGTTGTTTTACACTTTGGGACACTATTGGCAATTCTTTTATGTTTTCATAAAAAAATATTTTTTATTTTTAATGAGATTTTTAAGAATAAGAATTGAAGATATTTATTTTTAATTATTGTTGCATGTATTCCTGCTTTTTTTGCTGGGATGTTTTTAAAAGAAATATTAAGTCAGTTCTTTAGTTTAAAGATTGTTGGCATATGTTTTGTTATTACTGCTATTGTTTTGTTTTTTGCAAATACTAGTGGGGGAGATAAAGAAATTAAAGATTTGAGCTTGTTTGATTCTTTTAAGATTGGAGTAATGCAAGCGCTAGCTATATTACCTGGAATATCTAGAAGTGGATTTACTTTAAGTGGAGGATTGTTTTGTGGGCTTAAGAAAGAAGAGGCTTTTGATTTTTCTTTTATTTTAGCTATTCCTGTTATATTAGGAGCTAGTTTGTTTGAGGGAGTGTCTAATTTTTCTTTATTGCTTAATAATTTACCTATATATATAGTAGGCTTGATAACTTCTTTTGTTTTTGGTATAATAGGGATATATTTATTTAGGGTTTTGGTTAAAAATTCAAAGTTATGAATTTTTAGCATATACTTGATACTGTTAAGTATCTTAGTATTTGCGGATGTAGTATAATGGTAGTACATAACCCTTCCAAGGTTAAAGCACGGGTTCGATTCCCGTTATCCGCTCATTAAAGTGAAGTTAAATGTATGGAAAATTTAAAGTTGGTTTTTCCGGCACAAATACACGAGAAGCAAGCTTGGGAATTTCTTCAAGAGTTTAGAGAAAATAATTCTGAAATAAACGGAGTGTCTTCTTTGGATAAGTATGTAGATTTTTCTGCTTGGTTAGAAGAGATGCAGAAACGTTTAAGTTTTTTATATGAGGTGCC
>JAQVPP010000025.1 GCA_028702045.1 Minisyncoccota bacterium | reverse complement strand
TTAAATTAAAGTTTGCTGAAAATGGTAAAGAGGCATTTGAGTCTTTAAAAGTAAAGGAAGTTGTAGATAAGTTACAAGAGAAGTATTCTATTGTTTTGCCTGAGAAAGTAAAGATCAATATGCCAAGCGTAAAGACAAAAGGGGAACATGAGGCTGAAATTAAGTTAGATTCTGATACTGTTGTTAAATTGAAAATTTTTGTTGAATAATAAAAAAAGGGAGAAAATTACTTTTCTTCCTTTTTTTCAACAACATTAATTATACTAATTTTTTTCTTCTTCCCATCAAAACAAGTTTTTAGTTTTGTTGTGAATTTGACGAAACCATTGGCTGTTGCATATATTGAATCATCTGATCCTTTTTTTGTGTTTTCTCCAACATTTCAATGTGTACCTCTTTGTTTAGCTATAATATTGCCTGTTTTTACTTGTTCTCCTCCAAACTTTTTGATACCTAATCCTTTTGGATTTGAGTCTCTACCTAATCTGGTGGAACCTCCTGCTTTTGTATGAGCCATGATTAATTAATTTAATTTTTATTTAATATGTATAATATGATTAAAATTATATCAAATTTTAAGCAATTTGTAAAGAAAAATAAGAACACTCTGTATTTTAGTTTATTTTTACTTGTTTTTGCTGGATTTTGATTTTTATTTGGTTTTTGTTTAGGCAAGCATTTAATTCAAAAAGATAATATCTTTGTATATGGGGATATTGTTAAGATATCTGATATCTTGAAAACAGATAGTGTAGAAAAAGAAGAGAATATGGTTGTGGAAAATATTTATTATGTGGCAAGTAGTAGGGGGAAGTATTATTATCCAAGTAATTGTTCTCTAGCTAAAAATTTAAGTGCTAAAAATTTATTAACATTTAGTACTGAAGAGGAAGCTAAGAGCGCAGGATATATTTTTAATACTAGGTGTAAATAATTTGATTTTTTTAAATTTTAGTGGTATTTTATTGGTAGTTTTTTAACATTTACTTTGACAAGGAGGTCAATATGGATATTTGTGAAATACTTTCTGAAGATTATTTACATGATGTTTTTTTAGCTTTAAATTACGAGGAAATATTAAAACATAAAGAACATTTTTTAGAATGTCCTAATTGTTTTAATAAATTATTAAATGCATATTTTCATTATTTTGCATTTAATTTTTTCCTTATTGATAATAAAGATAAAGATGTTGTTTTAGAGAGTGTTCAAGATCCTCAAGTTAAGTTATTAATTGCAAATACTTTTGAAAAAGGAGGGAAGTTGTTGTATAACGAAGAATCGTTTACTCCAGAGATAAATACTGGATCTCTTTTTGTATCTTTTTGCGAAATAGCAAATAGTACAGAAAGTACAAATTTGATTCTGATAAATGGGGAAGTTGATTTCCCTAAAAAGTCGTTAAAAGAAATAATCCTTATTTTTTTAAATGGTTTTTCTAATATTAAGCATATAGCTATGTTTAATAAACATAAGTTGTTTAATCTTGAGGATAAAGTTGATTTTTATCCCCGTTATTTTAAAGAAACAACTTGCGCTTTTGCGCAAGAAGAAGTAAAGGATTATGGATTTTTAACATATGTACAATCTTGTCAAAATACTGAACGAGTAATTTTGTTAAGTAAGACAAGATTAATAGGAGAAATAAAATGAAATATATTAAGGGCAGGGAAATAAGTTTCTCTGCTCTTTTTAGATATATTAATTTGCAAATGAATAAAAAATATTTTAAACTTTAATATATAGATATTATTATTTTGAGTCTGTATATTTTATTGCATCAAGTGGTAATATTTGGTATAATAATATCAAATATGTATTGCCGAAGTGGCGGAACTGGTAGACGCGACAGACTCAAAATCTGTTAAGATTTAATCTTGTGAGGGTTCGAGTCCCTCTTTCGGCACATATTAATATTAATAAATAAATATGGCAAATATTAACTTTTCTTCTTTTTTTACAAAAAACAAAGGTCCTCAAAATCAAGGGGCTAATAATTCTAATAATTATCAGAGTCCGTATTTTCCACAGCAGGTTTCTCATTTGCAGAATATGCAAACTCAACAGATGAATAATCAGAATGTACAAAGACAACCTGGTAATTATCCTTATCAACAAGTTTCTCATAATAATGTAAATCAACAATCAGCACAGAGACCAGTAGTTAATAATTATAATAATCAAGCAAATGTACAACAACCTAGTAGGCCTGTATATACTCCACAGACTCCTGTACAAAATACAGGAAATAATGTTGTGCAAGATCCAAACTATACTGAAAGTAGTTTTGATAAGGAATTAGGTTTTTTGAATAATGTAAAAAGAAATATACCAGTTAAAACAGAAGAAGAGAAAAATGAAAAAGAAGTAAATGTTAATGTTTCTGAAAATCCTTTTGTAGTTCAGTTTCCAGAAAAAAAAAGAACATGTAGGCTCTTTTGATAAAGAGAATCATGTTGTTAAAAATACTGATTCGTTTAAAACTAATATACAAGAAAAAAATACTTTTTCTCAAAATACTGAGCCTGTAGATAATGGGGCTAGAGATTTTAATTTACTAAAAGAAAATATTGTTCATAATGTTGATCAAGTAAAAGATGAGCCTACTGTAGAAAAGGAAGAAAAAATACAAGAAGAGGTAGTAGAGAAAAAAGAAGATTTTGTTGAAAATAAAGAAGTTGAGGAAAATATAGAAAAAGATTTTTCCAATATTGATTTTGAAAAAGAAGCTGTACCTGAAAAAGAACCAATTGATGAAGATAATGAGGCTAAAGAAGAGAATATTGTTGAAGAGAAAAAAAATGAAGATAGGTCAGAAGTACAAGCTGATTATTTAGCTAAGGAAAATGAATATCTAAAAGATAGAGAAGTACATAAGTTAGAGAATAATGCAGAAATTATTCAATTAGAAGTTGAGAAAATACAAGTAAATCCTTTTCAGCCAAGAAAGGAGTTTAATGAAGAGGCAATAGATGAATTAGCTAGTTCTATTCGTGAGTACGGAGTACTTGAGCCACTTATAGTTAGGAGAATTAATAAAGATAATGAAATAGAGTATCAATTAATTGCAGGAGAGAGAAGGTTGAGGGCATCTAAAAGAGCAGGTCTAAAGAAGGTTCCAGTTATTTTTAAAGATATTAAGAATGATGCTATTGTTCTTGAATTGGCTTTAATTGAAAATGTGCAAAGAGAAGATTTGAGCTCTATAGCTAAGGCTAAATCATATGCTAGATTAATTGAAGAGTTTGGATATACACAAGAGATGGTAGGATCAAGAGTTGGTAAGAGTAGAGCAAGTATTGCTAATACTTTGAGATTACTACAACTACCTTATGAAGCACAGAAGGCTCTAGGAGATGGGAAGATTACAGAGAGTCATGCACGATCTTTATTGCTTTTGCCTAATATGGAAAAACAGAGAACTTTGTTAAATGAGATATTAACAAAGCAATTAAGTAGTAGAGAATCACACTTAATAGCTAAGCAGTTTATTTCTGGGACAAGTAATAATTTGGCTCCTAAGAGAACTATGCGAGGGTTTAATCAAGAGGATCTAGAATTAAGAGAAATGTTAGAGACTAAGTTTGGTACAAAAGTCTCTATAAAAAGAAAAGGAGATAGTGGGGAGATATTGATTCATTTTGATTCATCTGATGAGTTAAATGGAATAGTAAACAAAATAACATCACAATCAAAAAAAGATTTAGATAAAAGTGTTCAAAATTTAATGTAGCGATATGAGCAAAAATAATTGACATCCTATAGTATGATTAACTTTCTTGCTTTTAATTGCAGGAATGTTTTTCCTATTTTCAGCGTCGTCGGTAATAGGACTCGAGAAGTTTGGCAGTCCTTGGTTTTTTTTGAAAAAACAATTTTTTGGGATACTAGCTGGGTTAGGTTTGTTTTTTATTTTGACTAAATTTAAAAGATTAAGTTATTTAAGATTAAGGAAATTCTCTTTGTTTTTTTTGATTTTGAATTTTATTTTACTTGTTTTGTGTTTTATTCCACAGTTAAGTTTGGTTGGAGCTACAGCTAATAGATGAATTAATTTACCATTCTTTACACTGCAACCATCTGAGTTTTTGAAAATATCTTTGGTTATGTTTTTAGCTTCGTTTTTAGCTGCAAAAAGTAAAAGTGATATTAAGAGTATTCAGAAAACACTAATACCATATTTGATTATTATATTACTTGTAGCTATTCCTGTTTTTTTACAGCCATCTACAAGTATTTTATTTATTTTATGTATATCTTGTTTTATTATGTATTTTTGTGCAAATACTCCTTTGTCTCATACTCTGATAGTTATACTTTTGGGTGTACTGTTGGTTTCTGGACTTTTCATTTTTACTAAAGATAGTTATAGAGGAAGGAGAATACAAGCTTTCTTTAATCCTGATACAGAGAAATTAGTTGAGGCAGATCAATTAAAACAATCAGAAATTACACTTGGTTCTGGAGGTATGTTTGGTGTGGGGTATAACAAATCTTCACAAAAATATTATTATTTAGCTGAAAGTTATACTGATTCTATTTTTGCTATTATTGGAGAAGAATTAGGTTTTGTTGGAGCGATTACCATTTCATTTCTATATTTACTATTTTTCTGATATGGTATAGGTATAGCTAAGCGAGCCTATGATACATATGGGGCATATTTAGCAATAGGTATTACGAGTGCAATAACTATACAAGCTTTTTGTCATATATTTTCTGTATGTGGATTAATTCCTACCACAGGAATACCTTTGCCATTTATCAGTTATGGAGCATCATCAATAGTTGCTTGTCTAATTGGGGTCGGTTTGTTACAAAATATATATACTAATCATTAATTATGTTTTCAAAAGATAAGAAAATTAGAATATTGTTAATTTCTGGGGGATCAGGTGGTCATGTATTTCCTGTAATTGCTGTATATGAGAGATTACTAGAATATGTCAGTTCTTTTAAAGAAAAGGGATATGTTTTAGAAATAGCATATTTGGGTAATGATGATTATACAATTAAGTATTTTGAAAATACAGATATTTTAATTAAAAAAATACAGTCAACTAGACTAAACTCAAAAGGAGTAAAAAAGATGTTTGATGTGTTTAAGTTAGCTAGGGCATTTATTGATTCTTTTATTTTTATCTTAGGATATATGCCAGATGTTGTTTTTGCTAAGGGTTGCTTTGCTTCTTTGCCTGGACTGTTTATCTCTAGATTATTTAAGATTAATTATTTTTTACATGAGTCTGATATTGTGCCTGGAAAGGTAAATACTATGTTTGTAAAGAATTCTGTTAAGACATTTATTTCTTTTAAAGAAACAGAGCATTATTTACCTGAAAACAAGGTAAAACTAGTAGGAAATCCTATTAGAAAGGCCATAAAAGGGGCTAGGAGCCTAGATAATATTGAGTCCAAGAAAATACTCGGATTTGAGGAAAATATGCCTTGTGTGCTTGTTTTAGGGGGGTCCCAGGGGGCATTATCCCTAAATGACTTGGTCTTAAATGGATTACACAGTATTTTAGAGAAAAATAGCCTAATTGTCCAAACTGGGGATAATAATTATGCATTTTTTAAACAACAAGTAGATTTAATTTTTGATGGTATAGTTAGGGAAGAAGATATGCAGAAGAGATTAGTTTTTCAGGGATCTTTTGGCGATAATGATGAAACTAGTATATCAGTTGTTTATTCTGCATGTGATTTAGTGGTGGCTCGTAGTGGAGCTGGTAATCTATTTGAGATAGCATATAATAAGAAACCTAGTATATTAATACCATTACCAAATTCTAGTTCTGATCACCAGATGAAGAATGCATTGAACTATTCCCAGGCTACTAGTGCTATAGTGCTTGAGCAAGATAATGTAAAAAGTAGTACTTTGGTTAGTACTATTAATTCTGTTTTGAGTGATGTAGATTTGTATCGTAAAATGGCTAAAGGTACAGAGAATTTTTCTTTGTTTGATGGAGACTCTTTGATAGCTAAAGATATTGTTAAGTTTTTAATAAATAGGTTAAAGAATTAATCATGATAGACTTAAATGAAAAAACAGAAAAAGATATAGAGAGAAAGGATGGAGACAAGAAGGTGGTAGATATTATTCAAGAAAATAAAAAAGATTTTAATTTTGAAACAAAAGGTTTTGTAAAAGATTTTTTTAAAGAATTTATTCAAATAATAAATAAAAGAAAGTTTATTGATATTCCTGATACAAAAATAAATGGGAGAAAGGATTTGAAAATTTTTAGTGATATTACTAAAGTAATTAATGATTACTATATTTTAGATGAAACAGAAGGTGTAAGTGATATGGAAAAGGCTGTTTTTTTAGATCATAACTTAAATTTATTTGCCAGATTTTTTAAGCAATATGCTAATCAAATTGGATTTGGTTTGTGAATAAATTTCCTTTATTCTTTTAAGGTAGTTTTGCTAAAATTAAGAGAAGAACATAGAAAAAATGATTTAGATATAATGGGGGACAAGCTTGTTTTAATGAATGCATTGATGGGTATACGATCTAATATCTTTTTAGAAGAATTGAAAAAAGAAAAATATAATCTATCTAGTGAAGAGATACAGAAGTTTATGGCAAATAAAGAAAAGTTTATGGAAGATATAGTTAATATAATTTTTAAAGATTAATTATTTGTTGTTTAAAAATATTAATATATAGTGTAATGAATTGTAATGATAAAAAAATTAAATTAAGAAAAGTTATTAAAAATGATTGGGTGTATTTTAAAAAATGATGAAGAGATGATTTTTTAATATCTTTAACAAGCGGAGACTTTAGTGATTATTCTGATAAAAAACTATATGAGTGGTTTGTAAATATTTTGCAAAATCAAAATTCAAAAAACTTTATTATAGAAAATGAAAAAGGGATTGTTATTGGCCATGCAGGACTCGAGATAAAAAATAATAAAGCAGAGTATAATATTGTTATTGGAAATAAAACATATATTGGTAAAGGATATGGGAGTTTGGTACATACAAAAATATTAGTAAAAGCATTTAAAAACTATGGCGTAGATAAAGGTTTTTTAAAAGTTAGACCAGAAAATATACGGGCCATAAAATCATATGAAAAAGCAGGGTTTAAAAAAGTTTGTAAAAGAAAGTATAAAAATCCTAATAGCCCAGAGTTGGTTATTATGGAAATAAAGAAGTTGTAATTTAAAAATTAATTATGAAAAATATTAGAGTAAGGATAGCACCTAGTCCAACAGGACTTTTACATATCGGTACTGCGCGTACTGCATTATTTAATTATTTATTTTCTAAAAAAGAAGATGGGGTTTTTGTATTAAGGAGTGAGGATACTGATTTGGAAAGATCAACTAAAGAGTATGAGGACGATATTCTAAATGGTCTTAAGTGGCTTGGTCTTGATTGAGATGAGGGTATTTCAAAAGATGGAGAATATGGTCCATATAGACAAACAGAAAGAAAAGAGTTGTATCATCAATATTTACTTGAGTTGATTCAAACTAAAAAAGCATATTATTGTTTTTGTACTAAAGATGAGCTTGAGGAAGAAAAAAGAAATGCAAGTGAAAAAGGTG
>JAQVPP010000024.1 GCA_028702045.1 Minisyncoccota bacterium | reverse complement strand
GGAACAGTTGTTGTTGTAGTAGTAGTCTGAGGAACAGTTGTTGTAGTAGTAGTCTGAGGAACAGTTGTTGTAGTAGTAGTCTGAGGAACAGTTGTTGTAGTAGTAGTCTGAGGAACAGTTGTTGTTGTAGTAGTAGTCTGAGGAACAGTTGTTGTAGTAACTTGAGGAACCGCCACTATATTTATCTCACCGCCAATAACATTCTCACCTTTACACATATTCTCTATTTCACTATCTCCTAAAGTATAAGTTAAATCATTTTTTATTAATTGTGCTTCATTTAGATAACCCACTCCATTTGGCTTAATATTATATTTTAAAACAAAATTTTTAGTTTCATGTTTTGGAATCAATGTTCCCATATTACTTATCTCAAAAACACCATTACTATCATAATTTTGTCTTTCTATTAATAATTCTTCATTATACAAAGCGATACTTTCTATAATGTCTTCTCTATTCTGAGGAATTGATATTTTTAAATTTTTAAGAAAAACATTATTTTCTCCTATATTTTTTAAAGCAAAATTTAAAGCCACCACATCCTCAATAAGATCATTGTTGCTCCTATTAATAACAACATTTGTATTACCAGCATCTAATATCTCAATTGATTCAAAATTTCCTAAAATATACCCTAACACCTCCAAATCTTCAAAAGTAATTCCTTGATTATTGTGTATCGGCTCATCTAACAAGGGGTGATCTAAATAATTAATTTTACAAACAATTTTTTCTCCACTAAAACTTTCTATAGCTTTAGAAACATTATAATTACAAATATATTTATCATTAGACAAAAAATCAATCTTTTCAACTATCCGACCCCCTGTTTGATCTGGTTTAATAATAAAATCACCAAATATATTATAAGTGTCCCCTATGTATTGCCTTGCTTCTAGTGGTTTCCTATCAAAAGAAATTAAATTTTTAGCATTCATCTCCAAAATCATTCTATATATGTTTTGATTATCTTGTTGCATGGTTCATTCGATATCTTCTACAAAAAAATCTAATTCCTGAGGCTGATCTGGTATATCAATAGAATATACATCAGATCAAACAAAATTATCATTTGCCAAATTAATAGTTTGAATTTTCACATATAATTTATCCCTATTTCTCAAAGACGTTGTTTCTTGAATAATCTCGTATTGATTATTCCCCAAATTTTTAACTGAACCATATCTTAAAACATTATACATAGTTTCACAGTTCTCATCAGTATACATATAAACTTCATATCTATAATCTCCTTCTTGAGCTCCTCATACCCCATCTCAATTAACAACTAAAGCCATATTCCTATCATTTATAGATAGCTCTACGTCCTCAACATTAGCACTAGGGTAAAAAATATTTTCATCTAAATACATTCAATTTCTATTGTTATATACTGGTTGCAAAACTCCAGCATCTCCATAACTACTAAAAATGGTATATGTAATATAATCTTCAGGTGTAAAAATATAATCTTTATCTATAACACCTGTATCTAAATCTAATACTCCTTTTACATGCAAATTAAAATTAGGCTCTAAATTACATTTCTTAATATTATATGCATCTAATTGAGGATATGGACTTACCTCTGAACAATAATCAAAACTATCTGACAATAAAGATGAAGGGAAAATTGCTACGGGTAAATCTCCTCTCCCTGAAACACATTTATAATAATCTAATAACAACACCTTTCCTTCTCCACTTTCTATATTTCAATCTGCATCAAAAGTAATATTTTGAGGATAACTATTTAAAAAGAAAACAATACCTCTTCAATGATTATCACCCTTCGCCTCTTCTATAGTAGTAAAAGGATAATTTTCTGAATCAATATCAATAGATGTTAATATTTTATCTGAAGTATCAAAATGTCACACAAAATCCACATCTCCTAATTCTACCTTTACTTCTGGTATTGTTGTTGTAGTAGTTGTAGCCAGGATAGTAGTTGTCGTTGTTTCTGGCTCCGTAGTTGTTGTAGTACTTGTAGTTGTCGTAACCTCCGAATCTATGTAAACTGTTTCAAAAAATACCATGCTATTATTTTTATCTTTCAAAACAAAACCAACATAATCTTCATCAAAAATATTATTTATATAAACATCTATTACTCCACTTACTAAAACATTTTTAGGATTAATTACATTATCTCCGACCTCAAAGATATCTTCATTAAGAATATCCACATAAGAAAAATCTTTATTATTATAAAAAATATTAAAATAAATAGGTTCTTGCCATATATTTTGAACATTGAATGTTGCTAACAAATTATCTTGTTCTTTTTTATATGACACCAAATCAATAGACGGTCATTTTACCATTGGTTCCACATATTTAATATTTTGAGGATCTGCATAATCACGAATAATAAAATCTAAATTATTATTACCTAAATTATTACTATTACCACCATATTGACTATCTCCTTTATTCTTCATGGATAGAAAAGTATCTGTAATAACTGATTTTCTCTCATAACTTTGAAAAGGTAAAATATTTGGTAAACAATTTTGTAATAATAACTCATTATCAGTATAACATATCTTATCTACTTCTCTATTCGCAGAATCAAATAAAATTAAAGTATTGTTATTAGTAATAGAATATGACGAAGAATTAAAAAACAAATCAGGAAAAACTTTATCTTTATATATTTCATTATTATTATCAAAATTATGACCAATTAAAACATATCCATGAGGCTGAATTACAATATCAAAATTATCACCAGAAATTATATTAGACCCATTATCTAAATTATTTTTAGTATATTTTTTTATTTGTCAATCTTTTAAATACACTGGGAAAATATTAGGATTATATAGCTCAATAAATTCATCATTAGCACTACTACCAGCCACTTGAATTTCACTAAACAAGACTTGTTTAAATTCTGGAACAGTTGTACTTGTTGTTTCTCCGTAAGATCTTACTGTAGTTGTAGTAATATTTTGAGCTTTAGTTGTAGTTGTAGCACCTTGACTATTCATGGCCTTGGGAGTTCCACATACATTATAAACACATTCCCCAAAAAAAGTTTTTCAATTTCCATTAACCCTTTCCATACTTCTTTTTTCTATACTATCACCCGCTTGTCATCCACTAGCACCCAATACCTTATCCCGCAAAACACAACTACTGTCATATAAATATAAATCTAACCCAGTATTTACCAAACTTCCAGAATAAATAAAATCAGCTTTATTATGAGGAACACTATTATCATCAACTCTTTCTAACAAAGCATACCCTATACTAGGAACAAACAGATCTTTATCTATCAATATATTCAACTTACCATTACCTGATTTAATAGAAAAACCTTTTAAATTTATTTCATAATTTAAATTATTCTTAATCTCTATCCATTCATCATTATAATGATTTAATGTCCCCATTCATGCAATTTCGTTAATCTCTACACCATTAGGATATACATTATCATATATGTTTAAATCACACTCTTGTAAGTCCTTTTTCTTTTCTTGAGTAGTTGTGGTTATTTTAGAAACAGTCGTAGTAACAATATCCTGAGATTTTTTTTGCGCAATATTATTACTTTTCATACTAGAAGTTGGTAATCCCACTTGGTTTTTGATACTCACGCTTTGAGTTGTAGTAGTAATTAAAACTACATCATTAGATAATTTATTTGTCTTTGGTTTATCTAAATTAAACACATTAGTTAAAACATTTTTAACAGCACTAGGCCTTTTATATTCCATTTTAGCTAAAAAATCTTTATCATTCTTATATCTCTCCACCTCATTAAAAAATAAATCTATTACCCCGACTCCATGTTTTATAATCTCTGGAGAAACTCTATTAATATAGTCTTCAAAAACATCTTGATTTTTTAATATATAATTTATATTTGAAGTTCCCGATCAATCATATTCCTTTCTACCTGCTGCTAATTTATACTCCCCAATTTCATCTTGACCTATAAGCGCATAATAATTTAAGCCATCCTTACTTAAAAACCCCTCATCTCTTTTTACAACTTCAGGTTTTAAATATTCCGAACTCTCTACCGTATCTTTACTAAAAAAATGAGTATTAGTATATTTTGCCAAACTATTAAAAAAATCACCTAATGTAGGTAATTTATAGTAAGATCCATACTTAGTTTTATTTAAAAACTTTAAAAAACTAGAATAAGTGAGTTCAGATGCTCTTTCTTCTACATAAGAAGACCCTCCCCCTAAAGGCAAATGAACATCAGCCCTTACATGAGGAACAGACCCCATGTCTTCTATTAAGTGTAATATATGCCCTAATGTATAAAAGGCATCTTGTTTATTTCCTTGTATATATTGATAAATAGCTTTTTGTCACGTAAAGTTTTGTGGAGAATCTAACAAACATACATCTTTTATAGACATTTTAGCTCAAAAGCCAGCATCATACTTAGCCTGCATCAAATCATCTTCTGCTCACACTTTAGCGGTTAACTCTGGAAAAGTATATTCTACTCCAAAAAATTTTCAAGTCCTATTATATATAGGGTCATAAAAATGGTTAATAGACCTTAAAAAGGGGCTATCTTCATCAGAAGATCCTTTTTTTAAACTATCTATATCTTCTTGAGCTAAAACATGGTTATTTTTATAATTATAAACATTGGCAATCACCTCTGTTATATTTGGATGAAAAATTTTATTATCAAAAGCATATACATTAATTGTATAAATAAAACTTAATAATAATAAAATTATTATTTTAAAAGTTTTCATATTTAAAATTTATTTTTAAAACTCACTAACTTTTCAAAAAGAATAGTTATTACCTATTTTTTTAACAAACTCCATATCCTCTACAAAAAAATTATCCTGATCTACTATTTTTAAAATTGCATAATCAGAACTAACATGCTCTATAAAATTCATCTCTGTATTACCTACATGAGACATCATTTGTTCTCAAAAACCATCTTGCTCCTGAATTTTTTCCAATCTTGCTCTTATTTCATCTTGGTTTTCTCTAACAACATACTTAACAAACAAATCTATATCTTTATTTTCTAATGCTTTTAATAATTTATCATATAAATCTTCTGGCGTTTCTCCATGATAATTATCTATTTTATTTAAATTATCATCTACCACATTTCTCATAGTGAAATATTGAGACATAATAGCTATAGGGAAAATCTGTGAAATAATTAACCCTATAAAACCCAATGCAATAATGATAAATATTGCTACGGCCCATTTTTTCATAGCTTTTTTATTAGGCCGTAAATCGGAATTATTTGTTTCCATAGTATTTTTTTAAAATTTTATTAATATAATAAAAAAAGGAGGGATACCCCCTTAAAACCTGATATACTCATTTTTTACATAAAACACAGTTTCTCCAGACTTTCCTATTTTAGCAATCTGCCCCTCTTTCTCTAATACTTCTAAATACTTAACTGCCATTAAATCAGATACCCCCAATATTCTCTCTACCTCATGAGAAGAAATTGTTTTATATTTTTCTAAAAATGACATTATTTTATTTTTATCAAAATCAAAATGCTCTGTATTGTCTGCATCAAAACCAGATAAAGAAAAACCAAACTTTTTCTCTAAAAATTTAATTTTTTTAATTAATATATTGTTAACTTTTACAACATCTACATACTTATATCCTAACACAATTACTACTATACCTAAAACAATTAATACTATATATTGCCAGGCAATGATCATTATATATTTTATTTATGTTTATTAACAAATGGTATTAAAGCCATAACTCTAGCCCTTTTAATAGCAGTAGCTAAAGATCTTTGATGTTTAGAACAACAAAGAGTTTTTCTTTTTGGTAATATCTTAAATTGACTTGATATAAATCTTTTTAAAACATCGATATTCTTGTAATCAATTTTGTTAATTCCTTTTGAGCAAAAAAAACATTGTTTCATAATAACTATCTTTTTCTTTAATTTATTAAATTTAATATACCATTTTTTTATTAAAAAATCAAATTTTATTTTTCATTTCTTAATAATTTTTTTAACTCAAACAATGTGTCTTGTTTCAAATTTTCCCTAACATTATCTTTCTGTTTTACAGTTAAAAAATCTCCTAACCCGTTAAGTATACGCACATCATCAAAATTTTCTAACTTTTCAATCAAATCTATTAAAAAATTTTTAAAAGTTTTCTTAGATATTTTCTCAACAATATCTTTATTTATTTCTCAATTATTACTTAAGAAAAAACAAACATCAAAAATATCCCTATTGGCTTTTCCTAACCTATCATTCATAGCAAGCAACTTAAAAGCAATCATATCTTCTCTTCTCATCACTTTAATTAAAAGACCCATAAAGTTTTTACCTTCATATCTTGCTCCATAATTATTTTTATTAATTTCAACTTTAATATTTCTATCTTCTTTTGAATACGAAACGATATTAATTAAAGTATTTTTTTTATTAAAAGAATCTACTATTTTCCCATATTTTAACAATATTCCTTTAATTTCATTTAAAACCCTAAACTCATCCTCAGTATCAATTAAATCAAAATCTAAATCAACTGAATCTCTATTTAAATTATAAAATAAATACGCAGCAGTACCCCCTTTAAAACCAAGCTTATTAATCAAAAATTTATTAGTATATATATCTTTTAATATTTGTATTAAAAGATTTTTATGTTTAAAAGCATCTAAAGTCATAATTGTTATTTATTTTGTATATAATAATCATAATACTTCTCAACCTCTTTTTCCAATCTTTTAGAATGATAAATAGGCAATATTTCAAAAACTAAATCTCAATTCAAACCATCTAAAACATCAAACCAATAGTTTTTACTAACATACAACCTATCTAAAAAGGCTCTTTCTTTATTAGCTATAGAAACTATATCATTTATATTAACACCTTTTTTATTTGTTAGCACATAATCCTTAATTCTAATATATTGAATATTTTGATTTTTTATACAAATACTTCTTGTAATATAAGAGGCTAAAAAAATAGTACTATAATATTGAAAATTAACACCCTCTCTTGTTAAAACAGTTTCAAAACTAACATATGAAGGAGTATATATCTTATTAGCCAACTCTAACACATTATAATCATTATCTTTAGCATAAAAACCTCTATAAACATTAACTAATCTTCCTTTTTTAACATAAGAACTTAATCTCATTCTCATATTAACACTTATTTTTTCTCCTCACAAACAAGATATTTCTTTTAAAGAAAAAACTGTTTTATCAGATCTCAATAAAACTTCTAAATATTCCCCTTTTGTAACCTTATTATTCATATAAAAACTTTAAATATTTACTATATATAAGCTTTAACCTTATATACAGTTCAATTATACCATTTTTTACACAAAAGTCAAATCATAACAGGCGGATTCTATTTCTTTTTAAAAACTTAATTCCCTTCTAAAGCAGCAATATCTTCCTCGTACTGTTTAGCCCGTTTCATAACTGAATCTGGATAAAAAGAATACTTAGCTCTATTAGTAGAAGAACAAGATCCAGAATAATATCTTAAAGCAGCACATCATTCTGCATCATACGTTTTCTTGTTAGCCCCATTGTCATATAAAAGTAAAGCTGATGCAAAAAACGCATCCTTAATATCTCAT